>NZ_JAYUPA010000201.1:0-2107 GCF_043760365.1 Armatimonas sp. | reverse complement strand
GCTCGGACTGGTGGGGAAAGGGGATGTCGTGGAGTTTCATTCCGATGGGCGCGTCGTTCCGGTGGAGTACAAGCACGGCACGCGCAAGCCGGGCCTCTGGGATGATATTCAGCTTTGTGCGCAGGCGCTGTGTTTAGAAGAGATGCTGGGCAAGCCCGTCCCTGAGGGCGCGATCTACTCGATCCAGACCAAGCGCCGCCGCGAAGTGCCCTTTGACGATGAGCTGCGCGACGCGACCCACCAGGCCATCGCCGAAGTGCGGGAGCTTCTGGAGAGTCGGGGAAAGCTCCCACCCGCGCTTACGGATCGCAATAAGTGCCGCAACTGCTCGCTCTTTGATGCCTGCGTCCCCGATACCGTTTTGGCGGCGCGTGCCGCCTGGCATGGGCGCAATCTGTTTCGTTTAGAGGAGGCCACATGACCCGTGAGCTACTGAATACACTTTTTGTGTTGACCGAGAACGCCGTAGTGACGCTGGATGGGGAGGCACTGGCGGTGCGCGTGGAGGGTGAGAAGCGCCTCTCGGTGCCGCTGCATCACTTGGGGAGCGTGATGCTCTTTGGCACGGCGCATATCTCCGGGCCTGCGCTTGCACGGTGTGCCAAAGACGGACGGGCCGTGAATTTTATGGACTTTGCCGGGCGGTTTCAGGCACGGGTGGAAGGGCCAGAGTCAGGCAATATCCTCCTGCGCCTCGCGCAGTTTGCCGCCTATGCCGATCCGTTTCGTACGGCCATGATTGCCCGGTGCGTGGTGGCGGGCAAGCTGCGCAACCAGCGCCAGAACCTGATGCGTGCGGCGCGAGACACGAAAAAGGAGGAGGATAAGACGTATCTTCAAGCGGCGACGGATGCCATTGCCCGCCTGGTACCGATGCTCCCGGAGCAGGCCGATACCGAGAGCATTCGGGGAATCGAAGGCCAGGCCGCCTCGCTGTACTTTGAGGTCTTTGATAGGATGCTCAGTGTGCCGCCCTCGGAGTTCGCCTTCACCGTTCGCACTCGTCGCCCGCCGCGTGACCGGGTGAACGCCTTGCTCTCGTTTCTCTACGCTCTGCTCACCACAGACTGCACGGCTGCCTGTGAGGGAGTGGGCCTTGATCCTCAGCTTGGCTTTCTGCACGTCCCGCGACCTGGCCGCCCGTCGCTGGCCTTAGATTTAATGGAAGAGTTCCGCCCCGTGCTCGCCGAGCGCCTCGCCTTGACGCTCATCAACCGTCGCCAGTTAAAAGTGGAGCACTTCGACGACTTCGAGGGCGGCGCGGTGCTTCTCAACGAGGTGGGGCGTAAAGTCGTGCTGAGTGCCTACCAGGAGCGCAAGAAAGAGGAGATTGAGCACCCGTTCTTAAAAGACAAAGCCCCGCTCGGCCTGCTCCCACACCTGCAAGCCCGGCTGCTCGCCCGTCACCTGCGCGGCGACCTGGACCACTACCCTCCGTTTTTATCCGCGCCGTGATTTACCTCCTAGCCCCCGCCTACCCCCTAGCCCCCGCCCGGCGGGGGAATTCATCTGGAAAGAGAGATTTGAATGGATTTACTGGTTACCTATGATGTGAACACGCTCACGAAAGAGGGGAGGAACCGCTTGCGGAAAGTTGCCAAGGTCTGTGTCGGCTTTGGTCAGCGGGTGCAGTATTCGGTTTTTGAGATTACCGTCAATGCTGTTCAGCGTGAGCGCCTGATGGAAAAGCTGATGGCAACGATTGATAAGACCGAAGACAGCCTGCGTATTTACCATCTTTACGGTGGTCGCGAGAAAGTCGTCGAGAGCTATGGCCGTGACAGTTATGTTGATTTTGGCGGTACTTTGCTCGTCTAAAACCTTCCGCGAACCCCAAGTGGTTCCCCATTGACCGTGAGGTTCGCGGAAGCCTCCCCTCTACAGCCCCTTGCAAAATCCGTGACTCATGGGTTACAATGCCCCAAGCGGAACCCTCCCACGAGGGAAATCCGCCGTTGCACCCGGTCTTCGGGCCGGGTGAGGATTGAAACAACAAAATCCGTACGGTGCGCGAATCTGACTTCGGAGGTTGCACCCGGTCTTCGGGCCGGGTGAGGATTGAAACACGCTCGACTCTACCCGGCTCGATGCCAAGCGCACGGGTTGC
>NZ_JAYUPA010000200.1:0-2108 GCF_043760365.1 Armatimonas sp. | reverse complement strand
TGCCCAACGTGCCCTGGTCCGGTAAAGTAACCTCGGGAGCGCTCACGGGGAGTGAAGTGACGCTCACGATTGACTCTAGTGGCACTGATGGCACTCTGGCGATCGGCAACCAGTTCAATCAGCCTGTCACATTGACCTCTAATTTCGGTATGGTGACGATTAGCAATGCGAACGTCTCGATCACCGGATTCCCAGAGATGGGCTCCAGCTCGGTAGAGATCAATCAAGCGACACTCAACATGGGCGCCAGCAGCGGAACGCTTTACTTGCTACGGGCGAACTCTCAGGGACTCGTTGTTCCCGATCTGGCCGATGCCAACCGGGCATCTCTTGAGATTCTGCCTCCTGATTTCTTTGGAGAGTTTCTCAGTATTAGCGGGCGTGGTGGGCGGCTGGGTTTCCAGCATGATATTCCTGCCCCCAGCCGGGAGCTTCCTCGCTTCAACCTGATCACCGGTCAGCTTGCCTTCAATGACATGGTCGTCTCCACAGTCATGACCTTTGCTCCTACTCCTGACAGAGACGGCAGCTTCCGCTTCGATCTGGTCGGTGACACGGGCCATTCTGGCGGCTTGCTCCTGGTGATGAGAGGGAGTTTTCTGCCCGGTGTGGAGCGCGTGAGCCTGGGCACGATGCGGGGAACCTACAAGCTCCTCGCGCCACGAAATGTCCTCACCGATTCGGGGCGCTTCGCAATGACCCAAGTTGCCTAAGCGCTAAGGCTGCTCCCGGTTCCTTGAAATGGAGCAAGTGAGATCACACTTTTTTTAAGGAACACGCACGAGAGGGGTGTGGTAAAATACCCCTCCTCATGCCACAGATCATTGTTGAGAACCTGGTTAAGCACTTCACAGTAGCCGAAGGCGGCTTTCTACGCCGCCAGAGCCGCACTGTAAAAGCGCTCGATGGCATCTCGCTGGCAATTGAGCCGGGTGAGGTTGTCGGTTATATCGGCCCCAATGGCGCGGGCAAGTCTACCACCGTTAAGATCCTCTCCGGTATTCTCGTGCCCGACAGTGGCACCGTCACCGTGAGCGGACGCGTCCCCTGGCGTGAGCGTCAGGCTCATGTCGCTCGAATCGGGGTGGTGTTCGGGCAGCGCAGCCAGCTCTGGTGGGATCTGCCGGTATCTGAGTCGTTTATGCTACTTCGGGAGATCTACGCTGTCCCCGAGAAGCAGCATGCCCAAACGCAAGCCGAGCTGGTCGAGAAGCTCGATATTGGCAGCTTTCTCACCACGCCTGTGCGCCAGCTCAGCCTGGGCCAGCGCATGCGCTGCGAGCTGGCTGCAAGTTTGCTCCACCGCCCGGAGATCTTGTTTTTAGATGAGCCCACAATCGGACTCGACGCCATTAGCAAGCTCGCCGTCCGTGAGTTTATCGGGCGGCTGGCCCACGAGCACGGTGTCACCGTGCTGCTCACGACCCATGACATGGATGATATCGAGGCGCTCTGCTCACGGGTTTTAGTGATCGGAAATGGCAAGATTCTTTTGGACGGCCCCCTCGAAGCCCTGCGCCAGCAAGTCACCAAAGAGCGCTGGCTGGTGATTGAGACGCCCAAGCCCGATGCGCTCACTTCCCTGAACCTCGATATTTTGCGCACCGAGGGCGAGCGCGTCACGCTGCGCTTCGACCCCGAGAAGACACCTGTCGCCGAGCTGATCGCCCAACTCAGCCAGAGCATTCCTATCCGTGATCTTTTTGTGCAGAACCCACCGATTGAGGAGATCATCGCGCGGTTCTACGGAACCCAGTCGTGAGAGCCTATCTTGCGATCTTTACGGCACGGCTCAAGATGCTCTTGCAGTACCGTGCGGCGGCGTGGGCGGGCGCGGGGACACAGCTCTTCTTTGGGGCGGCGCTGGTGGCGATGCGGCAGGCGTTCTATCACAGTAGCCATGCCGTCCCGCCGCTCCCCGAGGCGCAGATGATCACCTACTCCTGGCTCACACAGGCATTCTTCGCCCTCTCGCCCTTCACCTCCAACCCTGACCCGGAAGTGCGCACCATGATGCGCGATGGAACCGTCGCCTACGAGCTGGCGCGCCCCCTGGATCTCTACACGCTCTGGTTCACCCGAAACGCTGCAAATAGAGTGGCTCCCAC
>NZ_JAYUPA010000199.1:0-2109 GCF_043760365.1 Armatimonas sp. | reverse complement strand
AGGGTAGTCATACGGATTCACTTTGCCTTACAAAGAACTTCGCAAACAAAATATCACGGTTTAGTCCATTGGTCAAGTGATCAAGCCCAGTTTACCCGTAGTCCGCTAGCCTTTGTAGTACCCAATGCTCTTCAGCCAAGCCATCGTCTCCTCATAACTGAGCTTTTCAGGCTCCAGCCGACAGGAAATATTCTCGGCGCGGAACTTTCTCTGTGTGTTGTGTAGCAGCAATGGCTTTGCATTGGCTAGGAGCGCTGCGGTGTACAGGCCCCCGATCCCCCGCAGCCCTGGTGCGTAGGCTCGCTCCAGATAGGCGTCATCGTCATCGGCGGCAAAGCCCTGCATATCCACAATCGTCGGCCCAGGACAGAGATCGGGAGCGAGAGCACGCGCCAATAAAACCCAGAGACCTGCTTCCCCGTCACCGATTAGAACCGTCGGCCCAGCATCGTTTTTCGTCCTGTTCTGCACGAGAGAATCGATCACCGCCTGCACTCGATCTCCCAGTACCGTCCGGTTGTAGCACGAGTAGAAGTCCTTCCAGAGAGCGCCACTATCCTGAGTAAGCGGGGGAAGGACTAGGCCCGTGCTCCCCGTACTCACAGAAACCTGCGTGTGTACTCTTCCCACGCCCTTGATGGTCGGTACATCCACCGCCAGCGCAATCGCCAGCCCCTTTCGGAGCAACTCGCGGGATTTCTTGTCGTTCTTCTGGCGCAGGGCTAGAACCGCCTCAGCCCGCTCGCGCTTCAGACCAGCGAGCAACTCCGTGTCGCTCTTGCCAGCAGGACGCTTCACCCGGAGCTGCTTGGGGTCGAGCTCCAGTGGCCTCTCGCGCTCACCCGCCTCGCCGCGCAGGTGCTTCTTGAAGAACGCGTACATCGCCTCACGGCTCTCGACATTGTAGTTGTGGCCGTAGTTAAACTGCACCCACTGCAAGTTCTCTGGCTTCCCGTACAGCTCGTAGACTTTCTTAGCCGCCGGGCCTTCCTCAAGCGGCACTTTGCTGGTCCAGTCGCCCGTGCACGAGACAAAGAGCTGCGGCTTGGGGGCAAACACCGATGCTACCTCCACGTTATCCGTCCCCACCCGCAGGCCCGGCGCGTTCTCACAGTTGCAGCCCCCCTGCATGGTGGAAGAGACCATGTTCACCGGCACACTCACTTGCACTCGGTCGTCTATTGCAGCAAGTAAAAATGTCTGAGAGCCGCCGCCCGATGCCCCCGTTGCCCCCAGTTTTTTCTTATCGACAAATGACAATGACTGTAAATAATCCAGAACTCGAATACTATTCCAGGTCTGCACGCCTAGCTCACTCACGCCCCAGAGCCACTGATCCAGGCTCGCGCCGAGCTTTCGATGCACAAACTGGTCGGTGTCGTTGTAGCCCAGCATGTCATACGCAAAGACCACAAAGCCCTGCCGCGCTAAACTGGCCGCCAGATTCACAAGATCAGCTTTCCCCGCCCCACGCGCACCCGGTGCAGGAGGCGCTTTTGGCACATCAGCCTCGCGCTGCAACCGCCCCTGATCCCAGTGCCCGTGCATATTGGCAATCGCCGGAAAGGGCCCTGTCCCCTTCGGCTTGTACAGGCTCCCGCAGAGCCAGAACCCCGGAAAAGTCTCCAGCGCCACGTTCTCAATGGTCATATCCGCCAGCTCCACCGTACTGGTGACCTTGGGTTTTAGCGGCGTCTTCTTCGGCAGTGGCCAGAGCCCACACGAGAACAAAATCCGCTCCCGGATTTCTTTCGCGCGGGCTTCCCACGCCTCACGAGTGGCGGGTGCAGAAAACAAATGAGGGGTATTCAGATCACGCGGCGGTGCAGACATGATAATTGCTCCTAGAGAAATTAGCTGAGATTTGGTGACAGTTTAACAGATTTATCACCGAATTTTATAGAGCAGGTACTCGCCTTGCTGAGCGGCGACAGGATAGCGCTGGCGGAAGAAATTTTCGTCGAGTGGGAGGCGTTTGCTGTTGTCACTATGGCTGGGAATGTCGCCACGCTCGCGGGGGGTGACTGCCACGTAGTCAATCCCGTATTTTTTGAGGAGTGCCTCGGCTTCGGGCGGCGAGGCGGCTGTGTAGATCGCCAGCATCGCGTC
>NZ_JAYUPA010000198.1:0-5898 GCF_043760365.1 Armatimonas sp. | reverse complement strand
GTGCGGGAGCTGGGGTGCATCGTGGTGGCGCTTAATGGGATGCCGGATCACGTGCACTTGCTTGTTCAGATGTCCACTACCATCACGCCTGCGGATTTGATGCAGAAAGTCAAAGGTGCCTCATCGGGCTTTGCGCGTAATGTGTTGAAGCAAGGCGAGCTGTTTGCGTGGCAGCATGGTTACGGTGTTTTCAGCGTCGGGCAGGATGGAGTGGGAGCGGTCGTTGCCTACATTGCCAACCAAAAACAACACCACGCCGACCACGACGTGTGGGATAATTGGGAACATATACCCATCACCCCCGAAACGGACTTATCCGCCGAAGGCGCGGCGCGAAGCGCCCCATAGCCGGACGTTTCACCGTCCTGGAAATTAAATGGACGATTTACAAACAGCATTAAAAGAGTTTTTTGGGCACGAGGAGTTTCGCGACGGGCAGCGCGAGATTATTGAGGCGGCGGTAGCGGGGGTGGACACGCTGGCGGTCTTGCCGACGGGCGGGGGGAAGTCTATTACCTACCAGCTGCCGGGCTTGCTCTTGCCTGGGGTGACCCTGATTCTCTCGCCGCTGATTGCACTGATGAAAGACCAGGTAGAGAGCCTACCCGAAGCGCTGCAGGGGCGGGTGGCGCTGATTAATTCCTCGCTGGACTCGTCGGAGCTGGGCCGGAGATTGGCGCAGCTCAAGTCGGGGCAGCTCAAGCTCATCTACGCCGCGCCAGAGCGGCTCCGTCAGCCGCCGTTTCTGCATGCACTGAGGCAAGCGGGCGTCTCATTGATTGTTATTGATGAGGCGCACTGTATCAGCCAGTGGGGGCATGACTTTCGGCCCGACTACCGCGCCGTGGGGAGGGCCGTTCAAGAGCTGAACCCGCGTTCGGTGCTCGCCGTCACGGCCACGGCGCCGCCGGATGTGCAGCGCGATATCGAGCAGCAGCTGGGGCGCAAGCTCAAGGTTATTCTGAAGCCGACATGGCGCGAGAACTTGTTTCTGGAGGCGCGACGGGTCAAGAGCAACGACGAGAAGCTCTTTGCCACTGTGGAGATCTGCCAGCAGTTCGACGGTGTCGGGCTGGTCTACGCATCATCACGGGATCGGTGTGAGGATATCTCCCGCATGCTCAAGCGCCAGGGCGTCGCGGCGGGGTTTTATCATGCGGGGTTAGAGCCTGTCGAAAGAGCGGCGGCGCAGGATCGGTTTATGAGTGGCGAGGTGCGCGTGATGGCTGCCACCGTCGCGTTTGGCATGGGCGTCGACAAGTCCGACATTCGGTTTTTACTGCACTTCAATCCCTCACGCACGCTAGAGAACTACTACCAGGAGGCGGGTCGTGCCGGTCGTGACGGGAAGCCGTCACGCTGCGTGATGCTCTACACCTCCTCGGACATGGCGTCTGCGACCCGGCGGCTGGGCGAGGATGCGCTCACGGCGGAGCGTGTGCAGAGTGTGTATCGGGCGGTGCGTCGCGTACTCGGGCGGCGGCGGTGTGCTCCCGTGCGCTTCGAGGCACTGGCAAGCGAAGTGGGCGGCGACGATGGCCTAGTGCGCAGTGCCTTGCCCGTGCTGGAAGAGCTTGGTCTGATCGCCCGCCACGCCGATCTGCCCCGTGCCTTGCATCTGTACAGCGAGCAGTTCACGAGCGAAGAAAGTGATCCTCTTGCAGACTTGCTTCTTTCTGCCGGGAGCGATCCCGTGGCCCAGGCCGAGGCATCGGGGCTGCACTTAGCCGACCTGGAGCACGAGATTCTGCGCCTACAAGAATCCGGCTTTCTGACCTACCGCGCCGCGCCCCGCGATCTGTGCCTGGAGCTGGTGCAACCCCCGGAAGACACCAAAGCCCGGCTTGAGGAGCGTCTGAAAGAGCGCGCCGAGGCCGCCGCCTACCGCGCTGCCGCGATGAAGGCCTACGGCGATGAGGTCAAGTGCCGTCACGCCCAGATCGCTCGCTACTTTGGGGATCGCTGGCCGCGCCGCACGTGTGGGATGTGCGATGTGTGCGAGAAGCCCTCCCTCCCCCGGCCCCTCCCTCCCGATAACGGGAAAGGGAGGGGAGAAAGAAGTGTGCCTACCCCCTCCCGTTATCGGGAGGGGGTCGCGAGGAACGAGCGGGGGGAGGGCCAAGGTTTGGACGCTCTGCGCCTGCTCCATGACCTGGCAAGTGGCTACTACCCGTTTCATCTGGGAAAGCCTGGGCTCATGAAAGCCCTGCGCGGCACACCCGATGCGCCCATGAAGCCGAATCGCACCAGTGCGTTTGGGGCACTAGAGGGCTGGAAAAAAGCCGATGTCGAGCGGCTGATTGAGGCGCTGATTGAGCAGCACTACCTTCGCCGCGACGAAGAGGATGAGTACCGTCGGCTCTACCTCACCGAGAGTGGGCTGGAGGCGCTTCAATCGAGGACGCTGGATATCGAGTGGCGTGCGCCGTCGGTGGTGCAGGCACAGGCTTCCAGTGCGAGTGCGGATCCGGCGCTGCTCATCGTGCTGAAAGCCTGGCGTAAAGAGCAGGCGAGTGAGCAAGCCGTCCCGCCGTATGTCATCTTCGCTGATAAAGTGCTGGAGGGAATCGCCGCCCGCAAGCCCGCCAATGAGTTCGAGCTACTAGAGATTGCCGGAATTGGGCCAGGAAAAGCAGCAAAGTTCGGCGAGGCGGTTCTGGAGCTGGTACAGAAACAGGGATAGGTTTTACAGGTGCTTCGGATTAGTATAAACTCATAATTTGACAACAAATTCAGACAGGGTATACTGAACCATTCGTTTTTGCCCGCTGTTGGGCTGGAGGTTTTTTTATGGTAAAGCGCTATTCTTCACGGTCAGCTTTCACACTGATCGAACTTCTGGTGGTGATCGCAATCATCGCGATTCTGGCCGCCATTCTCTTCCCCGTCTTTGCACAAGCCCGCGAGAAAGCTCGCCAGACAGCCTGTTTGTCGAATATGAAGCAGATGGGAACTGCTGCAATGATGTATGCTCAGGACTACGATGAAGGTATGCCCGCATGGAACTGGGGACTCATTACCGCCGCTGCTTTTCCTACTTGGGATACGCCTCCTTTTTACTGGGACAGTGTCTTGTTGCCGTATGTCAAAAGCGGTAACCCGACCATTGGGGATCGGGGTGGTGTTTGGAAGTGTCCTTCGGCAGCTTTTGGCTCTAATATTCGTAGCTATGGATACAGTCAAGTTCTGATGCGCTTGGGGTGGGAGACCAATTCCAATGGAACTGCCTATCGTTTTCCTAATCTGCCTGAGATGGAAGCACCTGCTCAGACTATTTTTGTCGGAGATGGTAGCTCTGGTGGACGGCTTGCTCCTCCTTGGTGGTATCAGAGCTATACCAACCGTGGAGGCACTGCGACTGCCCTTCCACGCGCAGCAAGCACAGCCAACAATGCCTGGGAATGGCCCGACCGTCATGCAGGAGGAGCAAACTATGTCTTCTGTGATGGTCATGCAAAGTGGTCTAAGGACTCTCAAGCTTTCCCGCCTGGTATGACTCAGATTCGCGGCAGTATTGCTTTAGGTAGCCCAACATCTAAAGCGGCCTTTAAAGCTTGTGTCGACTTATTTGCCTCTACTTCTAGTGAGCGAGATTGGTGTCGTGCACGTCAGTAAGTTATTCCTGTGAAGCTCAGAACAAGCCGGGGAAGCGAACGCTTCTCCGGCTTGTTTTATTTTGTGGCGGCTTCGGCGGCAAGCTTACCCATAAGGATCGAGAACTTAAAGCCATGCCCCGAGCATGCCGAGATACGTGTGATTTTCGGGCGCGGGTGGTCAAAGACAAAGCTTTCGTCGGGAGTGTTGGTGTAGAGGCACGACGCGTGGTGCATGATCTCTGGGCCAAGGCTCGGTAAGCGTGTGACGGCATAGGCTAAGGCCGCATCGTCGTCGCTTTCTAGCGTCGGGCGATCCGGATGATCGGGGGCGAATACTTCGGCAGGCACATGACGAGCGAGCTTCACACCAGGAATGCGGCCATCGCTGGGGAAGCCGTACCAGTAGGTCGCCATATCAATCCAGACCGGGTAGCCGACTAGCTCACCGGAGAGGTAGGTCACTTGCTGGCGTGTGACGGTGAGGGGCAAAGGCGACTCCGGGAAGAGTGTGTTGGCCCAGGCTCCCGCGCAGACAATCACGTGATCAAAGCCGGAGAGCTCTGTCAGGCTCTCGATTACGGTGTTCTCGCGCATCTCCGCTCCTGATTTCTCTGCCAGCCGCGCCTGGGCTCGCACGATAGCGCCCGCTCGCAGGAAACCCGCGTCACTCTGCCAGATCGCGATTTCGTCGGCAAAGAGCTGGATTGCCGGGAAGCGCTCGGAAATTTCCTCCGGGCGGAGTAGCTGGTGTGGAACGCGGTTCACCTCAAGTGCACGACGCGTGCTAGCCAGCTCAGGGTGCTCTTTGGGGCCGAAGGTGAGTCCGCCACAGCGCACGAAAAGCTCCTCACCCGCTGCTTGCTCCAGCGCGTCCCAGAGCGGGTAGGCTTGGCCCATGAGCTTGGTGTAGTGCGCCTCGGGATAGGCATAGCGAATGATCCGCGACTCCCCGTGCGATGAACCCAGCCCATGTCCGATGGTGAAGCGCTCAAACCCAACAACCGTGTGGCCCGCCTCGGCAAGAAAGCGGCACGCTGCACTGCCCACCGCGCCAATGCCAACAACGGCAACTCTCATTGGGCGAGCCGGAAACCATCGGAGTCGCCGCGCCCGGCGGGGTGGCTCCAGGCACGGCCCGCGCACCGAAACGAGGTGACGGTGGTGTAGCTGTACCACGATGCGCCCCGTAGAATCCGATCCGTGCCCGTTGCTGCGCCGGTGGGATTCTCCTCGGGAGAGCTCGCGTAGTACTTGGCACCGTACCAGTCCGCACACCACTGAAAGACATTGCCCGCCATGTCCGAGAGGCCATAGCCATTGACAAAGACATGTTCGGTGCGGCTGACAGGGGCTGTCTTATCGCGCTGCTGGGAGACGCTGGACCAGCTCAGCTCATCTTTGTAGGTGTCGCCCCAGGGGAAGATCGGTGCCGCCTCGCCGCCCTGCGCTGCGTACTCCCACTCGGCCTCCGTGGGCAGGCGCAGCTTGGCCCAGTCGGCCAGAGCCTTTGCCTCTTCCCAGCTCATGTTCACCATCGGATGATCGGCAGTCCAGCCCCAGGCGGGCGGGTCGGGCATCTTTCGGCTCGTGGCCTTGCAGAACTCCTGGAATACTGCCACGGTCACCGGGGTGCGCCCCAGCTTGAACGCCGCGAGGGTCACCTTGTGCACGGGAGCACGGTCGGGCGCGGTGTCGGGGCTACCCATCATAAAGCTGCCCGCCGGGATAGAAACAAGCTGCGCTTTATAGTCGGCCAGTGTCAGCGGAGCGGGAGGAAGTGTCGGCTTGGGGGGCGTTGGCCTGATCGGCTCGGGCTTGGGCTCGGCGGGGAACTTGTCAAGCAGCTCCTGAAGGGTCTTCGCCAGTGCCGGGGCGGGCTTGAGCGTGCTGGCGCGGGTGAGGCTTGCCCGCGCCTCACCCACTTTGCCCTGCCGTAAGGCAATGCGCCCCAGCCAGTAATGTCCCTCAGGAGCACGGGGCTGGAGCGCAATGGCTTTACGGGCCTCCACTGCCGCCGCATCCAGCTTCCCCGCCACCGCAAGCTGCTCGATGCGCTTGAGTAGCGCCGGAAAGCTCTCCGCCGGTTGGAGGATCGCAAGAAGAGGCATCATTGCTCTGAGTTTACCCGATCACGCCTTGATGTCGAGCCGGGGCGGCTCCAAGGGGAATACTCTACCTATTGATAGCACAAATGCATCGGTTCGCCACTCTTCGCCTCCAAATGTATAACCTTCGAGAGTGGATAGTCTTCCGTCGTCGACAAAGAGGACACATCCAGCACCGTTCTCAACCCCTGTGAGCT
>NZ_JAYUPA010000197.1:0-2115 GCF_043760365.1 Armatimonas sp. | reverse complement strand
GCGATTGTGCTTGCCAACAAAGCAGGACTCTCTGTCGCAAAAGCCAGTGTCTTTATTGATGCGACGGGCGACGGCGACTTAGCGGCGCGTGCGGGATGTACTTTTGCGCTTGGCGACGAGAGCGGCAAAACACAGGGGATGACGCTTTGCTTCACCGTGGCGGGCGGCTCGCGCACAAAATACCTGGAGTACGTGTATTCGATGGGCGATGGCTACCTGGCCAAGTTAGTGGCGCAGGCAAAGGCCGATGGCGCATGGGAGCTACCGGATAGCTCGCTGGTGGGAATGAGCTTTAAGAGCGAGAGTGTCGCCGGGTGCAATCTAGGTCATGTCTACGGCTACGATGCCACTGATCCACTCTCAATGAGCTTGGCCGAGCGTGAGGGGCGCAAAGTGATCGCAAAGCTCATGGCATTTTTGCGGCGCTATGTTCCCGGCCAGGAAAGTATCGAGCTGATCTCCAGCGGCCCACACATCGGGGTGCGTGAGTCGCGACGCATTGTAGGAGAGTACACGCTCACGCTGGAGGACTATCTTTCCTGCCGCACCTTCCCCGATGATATCGCCCGGTGCGCGTATTTCATTGACCTGCATGCCGTGACGACGGAAGTAGCCGCGCGGGCAAAGAGTGTGACAGACGGTGAAAAGCGCTCGTATTCACTGCCGCCCGGCCAGAGCCATGGGATCCCCTATCGCTGCCTCATCCCCAAAGGCATCGAAAATCTTCTGGTGGCGGGCCGCTGCCTCTCCGCCGAGCGCGCCGTCCAGGGCGCCACGCGCGTCATGCCGTTCTGCCTCGCCATGGGCGAGGCAGCGGGCCTCGCGGCAACCCTAGCCGTGGATTCAGAGGGCGCTGTCCGAAGCGTGGATATTATCGAGCTGCGTCAGCGACTCAAGGCTCAGGGAGCGTGGCTAGAGGGCTAATAAACCAGTGGCTGCTCGCATCCACCCGTCTCGCAGTTCCAGAGCTTTCCCTCGCCGCACACATCCCCATACAGCCGTCCCGGGCCGCACCCCGGACGCCCCGGCACATCAGGAATACTCGCACTGGGGTAAAACTTATCGTAGGCATTGTCTCGCACTTCGATGAGATCAGGAAACTCCCGCGTGATGAAAGTCTTATCCTTCACCACAAGAGACGCGCCCACCGATGCCTTGATCCCCAGTCCCACCTTGAGGTTAATCCCAGAAGGGCTGCTCTGAGCCTTAAGCTCCATATCCGCGTAGCCGTCGGCTTTTAGGTAGGGGCCCGCGAGACCCAAAAGACGTAGGGAGAGATCTGCTCCCGGCCCGACGGCACACTTGAAGGCGGTGATCTGGTTGAAGTTCAGCGGATTCATCGAGACCTTTCGGCTACTCACGGGAACCGCTCCCATTGTCGGGGAGTACACAAAGCCCGCCTGGAAAGTGATAAGCGACTGCGGCAGCTCAAAGCCCACCTCGAACTTCCCCTCACGGTTGAAATAAATCTCCAGAACGGGTACGTAGGGAATGGGAACAGGAACCCCACCCACAATCGCAATGAGATACAGGGTGGGTCCCACAAGAGTCTTCAGCTTTAGGCGCCCGTTTGAGATGGCCAGCTTCTGGGAAATCACGACCTTAAAACCCGACTTGATCTCCGTGGTTGGAATGTATCTATAGGACTGGAGTACCCCACCCTTAATGAGAATCTGAGAATCCGTCTTGAACTTAAAGGTAACCGCCCCCTCACAGACAACCCCATTGTCTTTCGTACCGGCGAGCACTGCCTTATGAAGAACAATCTTAAACTCACGGGACGTATCATCGGCGCGGCTACGGCCCGGCGGCACGAACTGCACATCCGGATCGTCGGGGGTGGTGTCCACGAAACCCGCCGGGTCGTACTCCTCAGGCAGACGTAGATCCGCTTGCTGGAAGACATCTTCAAGATACGCTTGCTCTGTTTGGATAACCACCCCGCCCGCGCCGTCGGGAGCGGTCGAGACGACGCGTAGCATGAAGCCCTCGCCTATTGTCCCAAGAAGCACTTGACCCGCCGTGAGCGTGGGGACACTTCCCGCCAGAGTGATACTGTTTTCCGTGCGCCCCGTCACACGAACAGAGCTGTCGTTGGGAAGCAAGACCGCATTG
>NZ_JAYUPA010000196.1:0-5907 GCF_043760365.1 Armatimonas sp. | reverse complement strand
CCACAAACGCGGAGGCCAAGCGGGTGAGCAGGCCGGGGGGCATGGCATCGCGGGCGGCTTTGGCACGCTCCTGCGCTTCGTGGGCGGCCTCACGGGCGGCAGTGGCTGCGCGCTCCTGCGCCTCACGCATCTGCTCCTGGGCAACACGAAGCCGATCCTGTGCCTCGCGGATGGGATCGCTCATGGGTGTGCTAGCCCTTTCAGGTAGAGCCACTCCTCGTGGGTGTCGAGGTCGCAGGCAAGGTGCGGGTGGGCATCTCGTAGCACCTTACAGCGACAGCCCGTGAGGGCCGTGGCACGCACCACTGCATCCGCAACACTCAGCCGACCCGTGGCAAATTTCAGCGCAAAGCTTAAGCCGAGTAGCTGCGCCATTTGCCACTGGCTTTTGCGGGCGTTAAAAACTCTCTCAAGTAAGGCGCGGTTCCGGGCAATGGCGGCGGGGCGCATTAGAAAGACCGAACCGCCCGTTAGCTCGCCGTCGCTGAGACGAGTCCAAGCGCCTGGTGTTCCTGGAAAGCGCGCCTCGTAGCGCTGTCGGTCGGTAATCGGAAAGACAATGTCGGCGTCCTCGGGGGCGTTCTCCACCAGCCAACGCACGGAATCCGCGCACAGGTACGGCAGATCCGAGGCGGCAAAGAGCGCAAAACCCTCGCCAGCATCCACGGCTTTCAGCCCTCGGGAAAGATTCTCAATGCCGCTATCGCCTTCTGCAAGCAGGCGGTTTGGGTGCGTGACATGCGGCTCCAGGTGCGCGACGGGGCCCACCACTACCGTCTCTCTGACCACACCCGAGCTTGCCAGCGCCTCCAGGACACGCTGGAGCATAGGAGCACCGTCTAGTGCCACCAGTGCTTTCACACTCTGCCCGGTCACCTCCGCCAGAGCGCCGTCCAGCCGCCCGCCTGCGGTCACAACGGCGGGAATCACCGCACGAGCACTTTCAGCTCGCGAGGGCGGACATCAATGTTCATCGGAGTGAGCCCCCGCACCTCGCCGTCAATGTTGAGCGGCTGCGGTGGGATCGTCCCCACGACCAGCTTGCGCACTTGCAGCATCTCCACGGCGGGGTGGTCTAGGTGCTTGCCCATCGCCACGAGCTGGATGACCGGGAGCAGCTTGAACTTCGACATCTGCTTAATAATCATCACATCGAGTCGTCCGTCGTCTAGTTCCGCGTGAGGCGCGGCCTCCATCCCAGCGGCATAGACCTTGCCGTTGAGCACCGAGACCATAAATGCACGCATCTGGCGCTTCTCCCCATCGTCGGCAGTGATCGTGAGCGCGAAAGGCTTGTACTTGGCCAGTGTTTTTAAGATCGCCAGGCGAAAGGCGAGCTGCCCGCTGACAAACTTAATGCCCGTGTTCATCGTGTGCATCACGGCGGCATCGAAGCCCGTTCCGGCGTTGTTGATAAACGGGGTGCCGTTGATCATTCCCACATCAATGCGCTTGGTAACTCCCCCCAGAATGGTGGCACAGGCCTCACGGGTTTCGAGCACGAGCTTTAAGTTGCGGGCCATGTCGTTGCCCGTGCCCACGGGGATTATTCCCAGAGTTGCTTCGTGAGGTGCATCGCCATCGGCCTTTGCCTGGAGAATCCCGCGCATGACATCGCCGACGGTTCCATCGCCGCCAAAAGCCACCACAACCTCGTGGGTCTTCGCCGCTTTCCGGGCCAGCTCGGTCGCGTGGCCGGGGCGCTGGGTCGGAACCCACTCGAACGCTGGCCCTAGGTGTGCCTGCGCTTCGTCTTTGCGCTTGGCACCCAAGCCCCGCCCGGCGACCGGGTTATAAATCACCACTCCGCCTTCGCTGACTAGATGTTCCATTGCCGGATTGTAGCGTACCCCGCTCTATTGAGCAATGGGAGAAAGGTCCTGTTATGCTCCTGTAACGCTGCCGTCACGATAAACCTGTAGGATAGTTACCAGGAGTTTTTGCCATGAAACGATTTGTACTTGTCTTGCCCATCACCGCAGCGCTTGTCGGCACTGTTAGTGCCCCCACGCTTGCCCGCACCCAGGAGAGCCGTCCGGAGCTGATGAAGCGCGCTGAGGCGCTGTCTACTGCGAAAGACTGGGCTGCCGCCGAGGCACTCTACAACAAAGCCATTGCGCTTGACCCTAAAGATGCCCTGGGCTGGCTGATGCGCGGCTTTGTACGCTCGCAGAACAATAACTTGGATGGCGCGATCTCCGATAATACGAGCGGGCTGACGGCGCTTGCGCTCTCGGATGGTACGGCGCACCTGCGGGCGATTGGCTACACGAACCGCGCCGATGCGTGGCGTGCCAAGAACGAGCCATACCGTGCTTTGGTAGATGCGATTGCGGCCTGTGTCTCCGAGGAAGGCTTTGCGGCCGCTTGGACGCTTCGTGCTGATGCTCAGTACCTCCTGGGGAACCTGGAGCAGGCGAAAATCTGCCTTGAAAAAGCGCTTTCTCTGGATAAGAGCCGCACCCGCACCTATACCGAGGAGGGTGCCCAGAGAAATGCGCTTGGTCGCCGCGCCATTGATGAGAAGACAGACATTGATCCGGCATTCAAGGCCGCGATGGCAGCGGCAACAGCGGGAGAGAACGACAAGGCGATGACGGGCTACACCGAGATTATTGAGATTCGGCCTCTCACGCCTGGTGCTTGGGGAAACCGAGGTAACCTGCATTTCAATGCCAAGCGCTACGAGGTGGCTATTGCGGACTACTCTGTCGCTGTCACTGCTGCTGGTGTGACGAAGTCCGTGGAGACACAGGCGATAAACCTCACGAACCGGGCGCTAACTTACTCCCGGCTGGGGCGGCTGGCCGAAGCGGTGAACGACCTGGAGCTTGCGGTGAAGGTAAAACCTGACTACACACGGGCAATTGATCTGCTCAAGACGACCCGTGAGAAGCTTGCGGCGATGCCGTCGGAGACGCTGCCGCCACTGGAGCGGGCAGCGCAGTATCTGGCGCAGGCGGAGAAGGGAGGGCTCTTTAACTCCGCCTCGCCCCGCGCTGCGGCAAAGAAGATTCTCGACGAGCTAATCACGGCGGAGCCGAAGAACGCTGCAGCACTGGTGCTCCGTGGAAGGCTAGAGAATCTGGGAATGATCGGGGTTGTCAAAGAGGCACGAGCGTTCTTTGACCGTGCGCTTGCCGCTGATCCGAACAACGCCGATGCGCTCTACGAGCACGCGCTGGCGCTGACGAGTAGCTTTACTGCAACCGATGCCGACCGGGCGCAGTCGCTCAAAGAACTCAAGCAGGCTGTGGCACGAGGACGAACCGATGCCAAAGCCCGCCTGAAGCTGGCCGATGCGCTGAGCGGGGCTCGGGATCTCTCGGGCGCGGGCGAGCAACTCGATCTGGTGGTCAAAGCGGAGCCCCAGAACCCGGAGTATCTTGTCAAGCGCGCGGTCTTGCGCCAGCAACAGAAGGACTGGGGCAAGGCAATCGCCGACTGGAGCCAGGTCGTGGCGCTCAAGCCCACAGCAGGAAACTACGCCAGCCGGGGCGATGCCTACGTGGAGAACCGGCAGTACCCGGAGGCGATTGCGGACTTCGACCAGGCCATTATGCTGGCTCCCAACGACGCTGATCTTCTGGTGGGACGGGCGCGGGCCAAGCGACTCAAGGGCGACAAAGCCGGGGCACTCACCGATTACACAAAAGCCCATGAGCAGGATGAAACCCTGCCCGCTGTTGCGACCAATCTGTCGGATGCCGATAAATCTGAGGCGGCTCGCCATGACTTCAAGCGGCTTCTAGGCAAGCTCGCCGACTCCAGCAAGCGGCTCGGGGAGAGCTCGCTTGCTGTGATCAAGGCGCAGCGGGCGAAAGATAAGGCCGAGGCGCGGCTCCGCAGGCTACTCACGGGAGACAAGCGCACCGATGCAGAGATTCTGACTGAGTTTGACAGAGAGGCAAAGTTTGACACGCTCGACGAAGAGGACTACCTGAGCCGGTCGCGAGTGCTTGCACGGCAGGAAAAGCTCGATGCCGCGATTGCCGACTGCACGAAAGCCCTTTCCCTGAAGAGCGACTACCACGAAGCCTACAACTGGCGTGGTGTTTGCTACGAGACCAAGAAAGACTTTGAGAAAGCCTTCGCTAACTACGATAAAGCCGTCTCGATTCGGCCCAAGAGTGCGACATATCTGTGTAATCGTGGGGATATGCACTACGCACTGAAGCGTTTCGATGCCGCCTGGAGTGACTATGATAAAGCCGTCACCGAGGAGCCCAAAGACGCGACCAACTACTTCAAGCGGGGGAATGCTAGCTTCCAGCGTAGCAAGTTCGATGACGCGATCAATGACTACACGAAAGCGCTGGAGCTCAAGCCCGATCTAAAGGCTGCCGAGGATAATCGTGAGGTAGCCAAGCGGCGCAAAGCGGCGGGAGGGTAGGGGGATTTCCCGGTGGCAAGCGCCACCGGGAAGCCTGGCGCTCAGCGACCTAAGAAACGGACGATCGAGGAGTTCATACGATCATCGGAGTTGGTGGCGTAGTGATCTAAGTGGGCGAGCTCGGGGCTGGCGGTGCAGCGGATCAAGACGCCGCCTCTCTCAATGCCCAGAACGACGGCGGGGAAGATCGCAACTTTTCCGTTGACAAATTTATGGATGACCTCGATCTTATCGCCGACACGCACGGGGCCGGTAGGGCCGCTGTTTTCCGCGCGTAGCGAGAGCGCCTCGACTGCTTCGTCAGCGGTGAAGCGGTCGCCGTAGTGGACGTTGTATTTCTTTCCTTCAACGGTGGTAATAGTGGCCTTCTGCCAGTAGGTTCCCCGGAACACCTCGACGGTGGCCCCGGCGGCGAATGTCGGTGGGACGGCTTGATCAGGCGCCTGCCGAGAAGGGGCGACGGTAGGTTTTGCTGGTTTTACTGTGGCAGTTTTGTTTGGTTTAGGGGTTGTCTTTGCGATGGTTGTGGGAGCGCTGCCAACGCGTGGCCCGTTGTGCCAGGAAGCGCCAATGGTGGACTGTAGCCCGATGGTCAGCTCGCCTTTTTCGTTCTTACCGTTGGGGTAGACCACGTAGTCGTTGCCGTATTTTGCCTTCTGCAAGACAAGAATATACTGGGGATCATCGCTCTTGATCCACTGACCTTGGACAAGATCTGTTGAGGAGACGCGCCACGCGAAGGTTCCGTTGGCGCGGATCACGAGGATGCCATTAATCGTAAGCATCGCCTGATTCCGCTCCCCCGTCGTGAAGCCATTGTCTTGTTTGCGGACATTGTCAATGGTTCGGGCAAGCACATTTCCGACATTCCAGGTTCCCATCCAGAGTGCTGGATTCCATTCATTGGTGTAGGGCTTGCTCCATGCGCGTACTTTTGGCGAGTAGACATAGACATCCCGGTGAACGCCTCCGGTCGCCACCTGGCCGAGCGTGAGAATCCGCACCCTATACTTTGGCTCGCCTTCCTGAACCGTGAGCACCTGCCCGACAAAAGTTTTTCCTGACTGAAAATCATCCTGGCCGACGCCACTAAACTCAACAATGTCTCCGACACCGAAGTCGGTGCGAGCACTGGCTTGGGAAGGGGCAAACATGAGAGCGAGCAGAAGGAGCGCGAGTGGAGCCCAGCCGCGCCACGGGTTTGTTTTCATCGTTGCCTCGTCACGGTGCAGGGAAGGTTGTCGCTTTTGATTCACCGACAATCCGCCTGCACCGCTTGTGATGTAGCCACTTTAGCAAGGCAGCGTGAAAGAAACGTGACAAGAAGTCTTAACGGCGCTACTCATCGTCGTCATGTCCGCCCGTTGGCGGCTGATAGAGCGCACTGGGAAACGGCACGGTTGGTTTCTGTGAAGTCCAGATCGCGCGTGCGACGGTCTCAGCATTGGCCTTGTCTACATCATCCCAGTTGAGGTTCTCGCAGGCTTCGGCAAGCCGACGTGCTTCACCGGAGA
>NZ_JAYUPA010000195.1:0-5917 GCF_043760365.1 Armatimonas sp. | reverse complement strand
CTCCAGGAGCTGCTGGGCCTCGCTTCGAGAGAAGTCCTGAATCTTGAGCCGCTCTCCAACGTTGAAGGGGGAGTTGTTCAGGTTACGGATGAAGAGATGAGGTTCTGTGGCGCAGACCAGCAGCAGGGTCAGTCGTTGCCAGTGCCTCTCCAGAGAGCGCCGGTTGTACCACGAGCGCAAAAGTCCAAAGAAGCTGTCCTGGTAAGGGAGTCCAAAGACCCGATCCAGTCCGTCCATTGCCCAGACGATGCGCCCTGGAAATGGCGTGACGAGCCGGGACTCGATGAAGTCCTCCAGGTTCGGCAGAGGGCCACCCATGCTGCTCCAGGAAAACTCTCGCGTCGCAGCATCAGGCACACGCCGCAACTGGCGCAGGTCTCGTTGCACCCGTGCGATCAGGGCGCGACAGAAACTTGGCAACGACTCAAGTTCGTCCTGAGAGAAGCTATCAAAGTCCGTCAGGATCGTAGGCAGGCCGCTCTGGTGCGCACAGTGTAAGCCGCGCAGCAGCAAGGACGATTTCCCCGACAGGCTCGGCCCTTGGATGACGATGATGTTCTCTGCCTGTTTCAGTTGTTGCCTGAGCTGAGCATCTGTGGCTCTCTCGATATAGAACGACGAGCCCAGAACCAGTGCTCCTCCCGCTCGTGCTACTAGCTCAGGCGGAACCGTGTCTCCACCGGGATCAAGCGCCTCTCGATACAACTCTTCCATCTGGGGCGAAGGACGAGGTGTGGGAGCGCTCTCTAGGGCCTTTCGATAGTCCTCGAATGTCTGTTGGGCCTCTGAACGCTCCCCAACGCGTAGTTGGAGCTGTATGAGGGTCTGCCACCCGGTTTCTTTGAGGGGGCACAGCTCCACGTAGAGCTGAAGTTGTCCAATCGCACGGGGCAGGTCTTCCTGATTGCAGTACCACTGTGCTAGCTGCCAGACCAACTTTGCTCGTTGCTGCTTCAGCTTTGCTCGCTCTGTCAGCACCCAATCCTCTTCCTCCTCCCAGCCATCTAGAAAGGGGACAGCTACCTCCTTGATAGCCAAGGTAGCGCGCTCTGCCTGTTCGTCGCTATCGATGGGAATTGCGCAAGCTTGGCGAAATTCCAGCAGGTCAACGGTGGCTCCCTCCAGCCGGAAACCAACCGTACCTTCGCTGGAGTGAACGCGCTCACTCTGATGATCCAGCTCTTTGCGTAGGTGATGCAGTGCCTGAGACAAGGAACCGTTGTCGCCGGGACCTGGCCAGAAGACCCGCCTCACAGAGTCTGTGGGAAGGTTGCGTCCCTGGCAGATCAGGTAGGCCACAACGCGATTGCTGTCGCGTAGGGCGAGCTTAAGCGCTCGCTCGCCCAAGTGAGCTTCAAATGTCCCAAAGAGCTTTATTCTGAGTTGTTCCGCCATAGATTTCCTCGGTTTGATTTAGTGTCTCCCCCAGAGCCAGCCGTAACCTGGTGGGTAGGGGCTGGGCAAGGGAAGCCCCTCACGAAGCTGGGAGGGTTGCAGTGCCAGCAGCTGCCTGGCACGCTTAACGTAGCCAGCCGCGCTTGTGGAGTAGACGCGAGCAGTCCCATCATCTCCAGCCGTTGCTAGCGTCTCCCCATCGGGCGAGAAACGGGCTGAGCGAACCCCGCCTGCATGCCCACGGATCATCAGTGGAGTCAGCAAGTGAGGGGAATCAAGGGCTTGGGCGACCAGCCAGAGCCGCACGGTTCCATCCAGGCTGGCCGAGGCGAGCCGGGTTCCATCCGGTGAGAACGCCACTGAGCGCACCTCCGCGGTATGGCCCGCCAGAGTTGCTCGGAGCTTATGGTGGGACACGTCCCAGAGGTAGACCATTCCGTCTCGATCTGCGCTTGCCAGAAGCTTTCCATCCGGGGAGAACTCCACTGCCAGAGGGTAGAGTTTGGTCGTGGAGGAGGAGTGTCGTCCTACAGGGAGCAGGGTGGCCTCCAGCGCACCAGTAGAGATCGCATAGAGACCAATCGCTCCGTCTTTTTGGGCGACGGCAACCTGCTTCCCATCTGGGCTGAAGTTAGCGAAGAAGCAGGGCACTTTTCCACTCACCAGTCGCTTGGCTTCTTGACCCGTGCTCGTCTCCCACAGACGCACCGTGCCATCGGCTCCGGCGGTCATCACTTGGCGCTCATCAGGGGAGAACCGGACACTGTAGACATGCCCTTGATGACCCTTGAGCTCATGCACCCTGTAGGGGCCGTACTTGCGACCGGGTCGACCCTCCCGGATCGTGACAACGCCCTCCGCTCCCGAGATGGCGACATACTTGCCCGACGGCGAGAAAGCCATGGAAATCATCCCGATTAGTTGTTTTTTGTCATTGAAGACATAGCCCAAGTTGGGGTTCTGCGCGTAGTTGAGGTCTTTGCGGATACTTCGCTCCTGTACCTCAATCATGCCATCTCCGCCGAGATAACCTAGGCGCGTTCCATCTGGGGAAAACGCCGCATCGTTCATGGTGGAGCCTCCATTGAAGTAGAGTGGTTGGGTAAGCGTCCAGACTTGAGCGGTTCCATCGGTACTGGCAGTGACTACCTGACGACCATCCGGGGCGAAGCGTACTTCCTGCACATCTCCGGTGTGAGAATCGAGCGTGTAGAGCGGCTGTGAGGTCTCACCAAGGTTGTAGATGCGTGCTTTGTGGTCTTGGCTACCAGTGACGACGAGCTGGTGATCTGCTGACCCATCAATGGACCACACGCGATCCATCTGGTAGGGAAAGTAGCGGTGGATAACCTGTCCTTGCGACCAGATCCAGGCGATAGCGGTGGGGTCGCCGCCTGCGCAGAGCAGAACGTCATGGTTGAAGCGCACACAAAACGTCCCAAACCAGTCCGGGTGATTGGGAAAGCTATGGTTGCTGATTCCCGGTTCGAAGCGAGCCATCTGGTTGACCAGCTTGCCGGTGGTAGTATCCCACACCTTGATAAAGCCATCACTTCCGCCGGTTGCGAGCCTGTCGTTTCCCCATGAAAACGCCAGGGAATTGATGATTTTACTGTGCTTGCCTTCCAGATTGATCCGTTTGTCTGAGGCGAGATCCAGGATTTGTGCGCTGTTGCCTGGGATGGTGTAGGCCAGAAGCCGTCCATCGAGTGATAGCTCGGCACAGGCGCTCCCGACCTTGCCGAGGGGAATCTCTCGCACCGGCTTCTTCTGGATAAGATCTGTGCTGGTAGCATCCCAGAGCCGCACAACATTGTCCTCTGCGACCGTGAGAATGAGCTTCCCATCTGCCGAGAAGGTGGCGTTGTTAACCAGGAGGGACTCAGAAGACTGATAGACCTGAATGCGCTGCTTGAGGCGGCCCGTCTGTGCATCCCAGAGGTAAGCATACTGCCCACGGCCTGCTGTTAGGATGCGTCTGCCATCTGGTGAAAAGCAAGCGCAGGAGAGCTTGTACGGGTGGGGGAGCCTTAGGCGTCGCACGATGCCCACGTTGACTGCGTCTGCGAGTCCCTGTAGGGCTTGCTGGTCAGGCTCTCGCCCCTGCTTAAGGCTGGGTTCGACGGCTCTTAGACCAAAGGTGAGAGCATCAAACTCGCTTCCTCGTCGCAGGGAGAGGGCTGCTGCCTGCCCTCCGTTCATGCTCTCGATAGTTCGCCGCGTGGCTTGCGCGATCCCTTGTTGCTGTTTCACTCCTGCACGGGCCGTCGCGAGTGTCTCCTCAAGAGAGTGGCGCTTGCTCTCCAGTTCTGAAAATTGGGTGCGGAGACCACCGAGCTTACCGTCCAACTCACGAACCTGCTTCTCAACCGACTGATGCTTGGCTTCCGCTGTGCGTCGAGCGAGGCGCTCTTGCTGCGACTCTTTAGCGAGCCTGGCATTGTCTTTTACAGCGGTGTTTTTTGCTTTTAGTGCACTACTCGCCCGACTGTCTGCGGCTCGAACGGCCCGGAGCAAGAAGAAGATGAGCACTCCAATAAGAACCACCGATCCCCAAATGAGGGTGGCTTTGATAAAACCCGCTCGCGTTGCCTGCTCTTGGCGACGTCGCTCCGCCCCTGGTAGGTTTTCTTTGGCCCACTTGTTGTCAAAGACAGTGGCATAGATGCGGTTACGCACCTGAAGCCTTCCCTGACGGAGCGTGATAATCCCTGAGAGGCGCAGAGCATCGCATCGCGGATCGGCGGGATCGTAGCGAACCGGCTTGCCCTGTAGAATCTGCGCATACAGGCTCAGAACAGCAGCAGCGTCTTCCTGTAGGCCCAGAACCCGATTGGCGACATCGGCTAGATTGGCATCGCCTTGGCTGGCTTCTCGGCTCAGAAAGGCTTTCCGACACACCTGATCGACCCGAGCGGTCGTCAACTGTGCGCTTTGACAGGACTTATTTTCTGTTAGGCTGCGGCATAAACGCTGGGTCAGATAAGGATGGCCACTTGTCCAGTACAGCACACGCTCAAGCACCTTATGAGCTTCCTGAGGCGACTTTGTAAAGGGCTCCAGACCCACGAGCAGAGGGTGCGCTTCTTTGAGTGTAAAGTCGGCAAGTTCGATGCGCTGGCCGATATTAAACGGGGTAGTGTGTGGATCTGAGATGAGCTCTCCCGGAGTGGTGGCTCCTGCCAGACAAAACGTCACCTGGTTCCAGAGTGGGTCGTGCTTACGGCGGATGTAGCTCTCCCGAATTGCGGCGAAAAACTCGTCTGTCGAGAAGGCGAGTCGGCGGGTGGCATCGATCTCATCAATGAAAATGTAGAGCGGTTGAGAGGAAGACATCGCCACCTCGCGTAGGCACTCAAACCAACGCTGAACGGGGCTGAGGTGGCTGAGGGATATCCAGCACTCCTCTATCTGAGGCCGTAGTCCTAGTGAACTTGCAAGATTATGGAGCAAGCCGCCGTACCACTGCTCAGGGCTTGTGGGTTGACCAACACTGTCAATCTGGATAAAGCCCACTCTGGCATGAGTGTCTTTGAGGAGGTTCGCCGCCCGAATTACCAGGGAGGACTTACCCACCTGTCGGGCATCGAGAATGTAGCACAGTTCATGGCTCTGGAGTGCTTCCCAGAGGAGCACGTCTGCCTGACGTGGCAGATAGCAGGGAGCATCAAGAGAGACAGGGCCTCCAGTGACAAAAAACTGGCTCCCCGTATTGGTACCCATCTCCTCATTGTAGCGCTTAATCGGGACGATGTGGAGCAGGCACAGTCGGTGTAAGAAATCTGTAAAGTAGAGATAGCGTCCGATGGGAGACTGCTTAGGTTCGAGTTTTTTATCTACGCGTTACTGTTCTGGATGATCCGCTGTAGGATCGGCAGGTAGAGCCGCTCCACTTCAGCCTGTCCGACTTCATCGCAAAGCTCCACAAAGCGTTGGGCGCAGCTTGTGTGCGGAGCGCGAGGCGAAGTAAAGATTGCCAGAGTTGTGCTACTTCCAACATCTCCGCGCTTCGCATTTTTATACGTCTCCCAAATTGCAAGAAGGCTCATGGATCGAGACACGCGGAGACCAGCGCGGTTGAGATCCAGAAAGTCGATCATAATCATGGCGCGTCGCCAGTGATCTGCATCCTCAGTCTCGGAATGCTTTGGGATCGCTATCGGCCCATCGGGTGAAATCGTGAAGCTGAGTAGCTCCTTCGGGTCTTCGTCGGCGGTGCCAATGGGGTAACAGAGAAAAGGCAACTCAGCGGCGTAGTCGGCAGGGGCATTCTGATCGGCGATGCGGCTTGCTGCGATGGGGAAGAAGTCCAGCTTGAGGAGCGAGTTGCAGACCTTGCACGATGCGGCGTAGTTTCCCAGATGGTAGGCCAAGCGGTAGTAGCCGTCCGAGGCATCGCCGGTAGTGAAAGGGTAGCGTCCTGCCTCTGTCGGCCAAGCGCGAACGTTCCCCTTGGGGCGATAGTGCTCTAGGTCGTGGGCAATCGTGCCTAGTGGTCCACCTTCCAGTCGCTGCTCGCAGT
>NZ_JAYUPA010000194.1:0-2126 GCF_043760365.1 Armatimonas sp. | reverse complement strand
CAGAGCCTGATCCCCGCCGCGAACCAGAAGCGTGAGCAGATGGCACGGGAGATTCGCCAGCGTGGCTCCACCGCAGCGACGACAACCGATGCCTTCACTCTAGCGGTGAAAGTGAGCGACGAGCAGCAGTATGTGGTGTATGCGGCAGGAGGAGTGCGCTTCGGCAGAGGGGGAACGGCCTCTCTGGATCGTGTCGGCATTCTTATTTATGACAAAGGCTTACCCACGGCGGCTGTGGGAGCGCGGCGGGCGGACTGGAAGATCGGGACACGCTCGTGGGTACTGACCGAGGATAACAAGGATGAGCTGTGGATTGCGGATAAGAGCACGCTTCAGGTAATGACGAGCGACAGTGTTAAGCTGCGCGAGGTGGAGCTGGGCGCTCCTAAGGATCTGGAGAGCCTGGAGGGCCGGGTCACGGAGCTCTCCACGGCACTGCTCGCACAGCGGGCACGCCTGCGCCATGCGGAAGGGGATCATGCGGCGGCGCGTGAGGCGGAGATAGAGGCGCAGGGGCGTGTCTCGTTTCCGCTGGCGGCGCTCGTCTTTGCCATGGTCGGGGCACCGCTGGGAGTTCAGAGAACCCGCTCGGGCAAGGGGCTTGGTTTTGGCCTCTCGGTGCTCGTGACGTTTGTTTATTGGACGACGGTGCAGATCTTCCAGGCGATCGGTAAAGGCGGGGGGCTTCCTGCGCTGGCAGCCTGTCAGATTCCCAATGGGGTAGGAATCGGGCTGGGAATCTGGCTAATCTGGCGGGTCGCGCAGAAGGGCGCGGTAAACTAGAAATATCGTGAACACGACACTGCTCTTTTTTGCTCTCCTGGTACCAGTTTCAGGTTTTATTGCCTGGGCAGGGGACAAGATCGGCCACGTCATTGGTAAACGTCGCCACTCCCTTTTCGGGCTGAGACCTCGCCATACCGCCACGCTCATCACCATTCTCTCCGGGGTAGGTATCACAGCTGCGTCTTTTGGAGCGATGTTTCTCTCGTCGGAGAGCTTTCGGGATGTGGTGCAGCGTGGCAGTCAGCTCCGTCGCGAGAATGAGCAGCTCAGTGAGCAGATTCGTCAGAGTGGCCAGCGTGTTCGTCTTCTACAGAGCGACGCCACACGGGCCGAGCAGGAGCGCCAGAAAACCGAGAAAGCGCGCGATGAAGCGGCCCGACGGCGCACCGAAGCAGAGGGGAAGTTCGCCACTGCCACGAAGACACTTGCTCAGGCCGAGGCTGCCCTCACTGCTGAGAAAGGCCACCTCGGGCGAACCCAGGGCTCACTGGAAGCGGCGCAGCGGCAGGTGACTCTAGCGCACAGTGCCGTGGAAGAAGCCCGGCTCCGTCGTGAGCGCACCGAAGCTGCGGCAAAGCTCGTCGAAGGCAGGCTGGCAACAGCGCGTGGAGAAGCCAAGAGAGCACAGAGTCTCGCCGAGCGTGCGACGAGTGATTTCAACCTCGTCGTACAGGAGCAAAAACGCCGACTTGAAGGGCAAAAAAGCGAGCTGGACAAGCTAAGTGGGCGAGTGATGGAGCAGACACAGCGGCTGAGTGAGCAACAGCGGACACTGGATATGCAGGAGGGACAGGCAGTGCTTCAAAAACAAGAAGTGGTTCGTCTGGCAGCAGAACTAGAGCAACTGGAGAAGCAGCGCAAGGAACTGGAGAAGCGTCGCGACGAAGCCCAGGAGTCTATCAATGAGGTGTTTAAAATCACGGTCGCTCTTCGCAATGGGCAGATTAGCTACCGAGTGGGAGAGGAAGTGGCCCGTCTTTCCGTGGCGACCGGAAATGAGTGGAAGGTTCACAACATTTTAGAAGGCCTGCTGACTCTCGCCTCTCGTCAGGCGGAGCGGCGCGGCGCACGAACCGCACCCGGCGCGATACGCTCGGTCTGGATTCCCGATCGCCGTATCGCCGATGATAGAGGTAAGCTCCAGACACTAGACGAGGTTTCCGCGCTTCATACCGCCGCCCTAAATATCAGCAAGTCCAAAGAGGAAGTGGTGGTAGTGGTGACAGCGCTGGGCAATGCCGTCGTGGGGGAGCCGGTGCCCGTGGACATTCGCACCTGGCGCAACCCGCTGATCCTGACCGCTGGACAGTCGCTGGGAGAGCTCACTCTGGATGGGAACA
>NZ_JAYUPA010000193.1:0-2128 GCF_043760365.1 Armatimonas sp. | reverse complement strand
GCAGTGTCACAGCAAATAACGAGCGTGCGGAATCGGGTGCGATTCTCGTGGGGGGAAATAACAACTCATCGGCGGCGGCCTACCGTCCCTCCGATATTTCCCGAAGCTCGGGTGTTTCGGGGGCCAGTGGTGGTGCGGTGCGCGGAGGCAGCAGTGGCTTCTCCACGAGTGCTTCGGGCGCTGCATCGGTGGCGAATATCTCGGCCCCCTCTTATGTGGGGCGACGGGGTCCGGCAATCGGTAATACCTCATTGATCTCCGACTCTAAAGCCGTCATGACATCGGCAATGTCAGATGAGGGTCGTGCGAATGCAGGCTTGGCAACCATTCAAGGCACAAAGGGAACCGTCGCAACCTCTGTGGCTGTCAGTGGTCGAGCAGGCGTCAGCGGTGAGTCCGCAGGGCGAGCAGGTGTCGGTGGTGGAGGCAAGATTGGCTCCGCGTCGGTAGGTGGCGCTTCGGTATCGGGGGTAGGGGCAGGCACAAGCCGAGGCCCTGCAACCGGACAGGGTCGCCTGACTGACAGTACCAGTCGGGGCAGTGTCGGTGGTGCCAGTGAAGGCGAGCGTGGCTCGGGCATCTCCGCGGGCAGTGGAAACGCCGCGGGAGCAGCCGGCGGAACAGCGACCAAAACCGGTGGCGGCGGCGGTGGTCCACAAGGGCAGGCAGGTCGTGCAGGCGGTGGTGGCGGTGGCGGTGCATCGGCTCGGGCTTCCGGCGGAGGTGATGCCGGAGTCGAGGCAAAGAACGAAAACAAAGAAGAGAAGAAGCCAATCATCAAGAAAGATGGTGATGTGGTTGATAAAAAGCCCTCCGGGGTGGACACCAATCGCAACGAGGATGCGGAGCGCACTTCGGATCCCGACCCAGAGCTGACTTCGGACATGAAGAAGCGACAGTTCAATGCTAACCTTCGGGTACGGGTGACAGTGGACGTAGATGGCAGTCATAAAGAGGAGCTCATCCAAGGAAGCGGCGATGATGAGATTGATCAGCTTATCCTACGCACGATGCGGCGCTGGAAATGGCGGCCCGCTTACAAAGATGGGGTGAAGTCTAACCAGACACTCACTTTCCGCTATAAGATCAATATCAACTAAAAAAACTCCCCCCAGCAAGTGCTGGGGGGAGTTTTTTTATGGTGGCTGATGGCTACGCGGCTTTTTGCGCAGCTTGCTCCATTGTCTCTACAAAGTATGTCTCCAGAGGTGAGCCGATTCCCGAGCGAAGCTGAGTGTCCATGACGCGCTCATCCACTACCTTGCCCTCATAGATCAAGATCACGCGGTCACACAACTGGGCAACTTCATCCAGCTCGTGAGAAGAAAAAAAGATAGTCGTGCCCTGCTGTCTTACTTCACCCAGCAGTGCACGCAGGTGCCGTCGCCCAATGGGATCCACGCCACTGGAAACCTCGTCGAGCACCAGAAGCGCGGGTTTCCCCAGGAGTGCCTGTGCAATCCCGAGGCGCTGCTGCATTCCCTTGGAGAACGTCCGCAACTGTTGCTTCTCCCGTCCTTCCAGCCCGACACGGCTCAGTAGTTCGTAGGACTCTTGCTCCAGTGCCTTGCCCCCAAGCCCTTGGAGCTTTCCATAGAGGCGCAACGTCTCTAGTGGTGTCAGAAAGGGATAGTAGAGCGCCACTTCAGGTAAGTATCCAATGTGCGCCTTGGCTTCGGAAGACCCCGCGGGTAGACCAAAGATCTTGATACTTCCCGCCTCGGGGAGAACAAAGCCCATGATTGCCTTAATTGTCGTTGACTTGCCCGCCCCATTGGGGCCCAGAAATCCCACGACCTCGCCCGACTGAATAGATAATGAGAGGTCATGAACCACACGTCGCTCAGGCTTAAATATTCCCCTCTTGTAGCCCACAGAGAGTCCGCTCACTTCAAGTGCAGGCGCGGGTCGCCCTCCCCCTTCTTCTATACGCAGAACCGTCATATTCAAGTTTCTCCACCTCTGTTTTCGGTAGAGTCCCCCCGTATCTTTACGATATTGATTATCTACGTGGCACCCGTAGATCGCCTATGGCAGCAAGCATATTGGGGCCTGAGGGAGTCGTCAGAAAATATTCAATTGCAATCATAAGCTCTCCATTAGATTCATATTTACTAATCTCGATAAA
>NZ_JAYUPA010000192.1:0-2134 GCF_043760365.1 Armatimonas sp. | reverse complement strand
TGTGCCTACGCTCTTTCGCGCTACCCACTGCCCTACACCTACAAAGTGCTACTCTTTCTGCTGGCGACCATGGCATTCCCTGCCGAAGTGGCGATGATCCCAAACTTTCTCATGCTCAAGAGCCTCGGGCTGCTTAATACGTTTGGCGCACTGATCCTGCCGGGCCTCGCGAGCGGCTACTCCATATTTTTACTCAAAGGCTTCTTCGACTCGCTGCCCAAAGAGCTCTACGAAGCCGGAATCTTAGATGGCGCATCGGAGCTGATGATGTTCGCCAGAATCACGCTCCCGCTCTCGCTGCCGATCTTCTCCGTCATCGCCCTCCACGCCTTCACGGGGGCCTACGGCGCGTTTCTCTTCGCACTGGTCGTCTGCCAAGATCCGAAGATGTGGACGATCATGGTGGCGCTCTACAACCTGCAGTCCAACGCCCCCCAGTACGTCATCTTTGCCGCCCTGACACTGGCAGCGCTCCCGATACTTATCGTCTTCCTCGCCGCTCAGAAAGTCATTCTGCGCGGCATCGTCCTACCGTCATTCCGTTAGAAACCCTCTGCGCTTGACTTTAGGGATCTCTCCACTGGATCTCCCGCTCTCCTTTGTACGCCATTGTGCGGAGCTCCACCGAGGCGCTACTCCAGCTAAATAGTCCGGCCTTGGGGTGGATTTGTACCTCACGCCGGGGCGCTCTTGCTGCGGCGTCTGTGCGGCCCTCTGCGATCCGTGCAGCCCTCTCTCCTGAGTCGGGGCAGTCCACACGCGCCACCAGCAGGAGAATAAGCTGGCGCAGTGTTTCCTGGGTGGGCTCCTCCAGTGCAGCAAGGCGCTGCGCCTGGGCGAGCACCTGCGGAGCGCTCTCTTCGTCCTCTTGCTGCGTGAGTGCGACGCGCTGGGCTGCCAGCTCCTGGTAGCGCCTCTCGAAGTCGCCCGTGCTGAGGATCCCCCGGGAGTGCAGCTCAAAGAGGGCATCCACTTGGTGGGTGAGGGTTGATTGCTGGCGCTGGAGAATCTCTAGCTTGCTGCTCTGCTTCAGTGCTGGCTTCACGCAAGTCGGAATCTTGAGCATCTCCAGTGCCTTGGTTAGTGCAATTAGGGTGGCCTCTTCGGCGTGGTGGGCGTTCACCAGGAAGGTCTTTGCGCCGGGATGGGCCTCGGGCAGGGATCGAGACGCGATGCAGTGGTAGTAGCGGCGTCCTACCGGCACAGGTGCGCAAGGGCTAGGAGGCCGGGCCTCCGTACCCCGCACCATGTCGCCTTGTCCGGGTTTGTCGTCGCTTTTTGTTTGGCCGCCCGTGAGGCTGTAGAGCCGCCCGCCGCAGTGGGGGCACCAGATCAGTCCGGAGAGTAGCCAGCGTGTAGAAGCGCTGCGAGAGTTACTCCAGCGCCCCAGCCTTGCCTGCGTGGCGGGGCTTGCCTCGTGAGTGCGCTGGAGGGTGTTCAGGGCCGCTACGACCTCCTGGGAGAGCAGGGCGGGGAAGATGCCAGCGGTGACAATGCGCGCCGGATCGTCTTGCGGAAGCCCGCGCCCTAGAATCGAGTACCCGGCCATGCGGAGGCGGTTGTCAGGACTTAGGATCTCGGCAACATCGGCATTGCCCCACAGACCGCCACGGGTGCGCCGGTGGCCCTCGCGGTTTAGCTGGGCGGCGATCTTCACGCCCGACATTCCCACAAGGCGCAGCTCCACCAGGCGCAGCAAGGCGGAAGCGTAGGGCTCGCGAAAATCTATCTGCGAGCTGCTTGCCCGCATCATCCAGCCGGGGAGCTCGCCGTGGTGCTTGCCGGACTGGACGCGGCGTAGAATCACGTCGCGGGCCTGGTCGCTCTGATCTTCCGCTTGCTGCTCGGCGAATCCCAGGAGCACGGTGCGAATCATGCGGCCCGCGCTGGTGCTGGTGTCTATGTTGTCCTTGATCACATGGACGGCGCAACCCGCGCTCTCAAAAGCCTGGAAGATCTCCAGTCCATCAAGTGTGCGACGGGCCACGCGAGAGAGCTTGTAGAAGACGATGTGCTGGATCAGCCCGGCCTGGGCGGCTTTGAGGTGCGCCATCAGTCCGGGGCGCTCCTTCCAGTTCTTGTTGAACCCGCTTTGGTCCAGGTCCTGGTGCTCGCGGCTGGCCTCCTCGTCGAG
>NZ_JAYUPA010000191.1:0-2136 GCF_043760365.1 Armatimonas sp. | reverse complement strand
CAAGCGGCCCGAGGCCGCGCCAAACGCCTCCTTCTCTGCGGGCTCGGCCCGCTTCGCGCGGAGCGCGGCCCAGAGATGGCCTTTCAGGCCATCGAAGGGGATTCGTGAAAAAAGCCCATGTTATGCTTTAGTTTCCGCTAGAGTCGCGGGTTTTGCTCAAGTTGAACTTTTTAAGGTGCGCGGGGAGTTTTCCGTGTAAGGAGACTTTTTATGAAGTATTTGTTTTTTCCCGGCGTGGCACTCTCTGCTCTCACGCTTCTCTCAGGCTGTGGCAGTGGCAGCTCAATTACACCGACTCGTGCGGTTTTGAAGATTACTAATAATGGCTTGCCGACCCTGGCAAATGGCTATCACTACGAAAACTGGGTGCTCGTAGGCGGCAAGGCACTGCCCGCAGGCAAGTTCAATATTAATGCGAGTGGTCAGATTGTTAACCTGGATGGCACCGTGGTGAGCAACGGCGAGTTTGCCACGGGGAAAGAGCTGACAGGAGCCACTTCGATTGTCGTGACCATTGAGCCGACAGGCGACACGGACACCAGTCCGGCAAAGACGCATATTGTTGCAGGAGATGTCTCGGGTAATGCGGCCAGCCTCACCGTTGGGCATCCGATGGCACTGGGAAATAGCTTCGCTACGGCAGCGGGCAGCTTTATTGTGGCGACGCCTACCGATGGCGATGGCACGAATGAGAATAGCGGTGTCTGGTTCCTAAAGATTGACAGCGGTCCCAAGCAGGGCCTCACGCTCCCCACCCTCCCTGAAGGCTGGAAGTACGAGGGCTGGACGGTAATCAGGGGCAAGCCGGTCTCGACGGGGCGCTTCCGTAGCCTCAACACTGCGGATGAGAGTGCGCTCTTCTCGGGCACTTCCGCAGGCCCCGCTTTCCCCGGCGAGGACTTTCTGCGCAACGCTCCCGCAGGGTTAACTTTCCCCACCGACGTTCGCGGGGGCAAGGCGGTGATCTCAATCGAACCCGACACCGACGATAGCCCACTGCCTTTTGAACTCAAGCCACTGGTGGGGGATATCCCTGCCGCTGCCATAGATCACACCAACCTGCCCCTGGGCAACAATGCCAGTGTCTTCCCCAGCGCGAGCGCACAGCTTCTCTAAGCTTGGTCAGAATCAGAGTGTTCTCGCTCCGCAAGAACTTTCTCGCGGAGCGGGACACGAGTCCAGATAAACCAGAGGCCGATCAGGCCGAGCATGACGCAGCTTGCTTTGGCCCAGGGCATACGGATCGCAAAGACAGCACTGGTGCTCACGGCCAGAGAGAGACTTGCCGAGGCGAGCCACTTGGCTTTGAGGGGCATTCCCAGCCCCGCCCAGTAGTCGCGAAGAAGCGGCCCGACAAGCGGCAAGTTGAGGAGCCAGTGGAGAAACTTCTCGCTACTGCGGGAGAAGCACCAGGCCGCCGCGACAAAGAACCCCGTCGCGGGTAGACCCGGCATGATAATTCCCACAAACCCCAGCCCCACACAGAGAAATCCCAGAGTCAGCCAGAGATAGCGCATTCTCTAGCGAGTATACCGCGTCGGTTTCCGATCAATTCCAAAAGTATTCACAACTGGAACTATTTTGCCAGATTGGGGTTTAATAACTCTGGAGGATGACGAAAATGATGACGATACGACGGTCGAATGAGAGAGGGCATGCGGATCGCGGGTGGCTGAATGCCTACCACTCTTTCTCGTTCAATACGTACTACGATCCCACAAACATGGGTTTTGGGCCACTGCGGGTTATTAATGAGGACAAGTTCGGGCCGGGGCGAGGCTTTGGGATGCACCCGCACGAGGACATGGAGATTATTACCTATGTTCTCTCCGGAGCGCTGGTTCACGAGGATAATACGGGCGGCAAGGGCGTCCTGAAGCCCGGCGATATCCAGCGGATGAGCGCCGGAACCGGGGTCTTTCATAGCGAGGCCAACGCCTCCCCGACCGAGTGGCTCCACTTATTCCAGATCTGGATTGAGCCCAGTGTATTGGGAGCGGTGCCCCGCTACGGCGAGAGCCATCTCTCGGAGAGCGAGAAGCGCGACAAGTGGGCGGTGGTCGTCTCCGGCACGGGCCGCGACGGCGCGATGCAGATCCACCAGGACGCCGAGCTGCTCACCACCATTCTGGAGCC
>NZ_JAYUPA010000190.1:0-2138 GCF_043760365.1 Armatimonas sp. | reverse complement strand
GGGCCTTGGAGCGTTTGGAACTCGTGCGCTACTCACCACGCATGACGCTGCCGAGCCGTGCGGGTTTCGAGTGGAAGTAGGGAGCACAAGCTTTGTCTACGCCACCGACACGGGCTCGATCACACCAGACGTGCGAGAAGCCTGCTGTGGCGCGTCGCTGCTGGTGATTGAGGCCAACCACGACATTCACCGTCTGCGCTTCGGCCCGTACCCCGAGCATCTTAAAAACCGTATCCTCGCGCGTACGGGGCACCTCTCCAACAACGCCGCCGCCGATCTGGTGCTGGCCCATACTCTGGAGCACGGCCCCGCTGCCGTGTGGTTCGCCCATCTCTCCGAGGTCAACAACACCCCGGGGATCGTCCGTGCCTACTGGAAGCGCCGCTGGCAGGAAGCGGGTTGTGCCGCGAGCCCTGCCGCCGTGGAGATTGCCATTCGTGACAGTCCTTCGCTCGTCTGGCATCAGGGGGCGCTTGCTGTGCAAAAAAGCCTCTTCTAATCTCCTGTTTCTTGCAGGCCCTTCACAAGGGGCAAACAGGTTAGAATAGCGCTATGCAAACACCGCTGGAGCTGGCTTGGAGAGAGTGGGAAGCCTTTTGTGAGGATATCCCACGTCGCGCTGGGGAGGCTTTCGAGTCCGCTGCCAGGGGCCTGCCGTCACCGCCACGGGATCACCACGTTCTTCGCGACGCTCTTTTCGCACTGGATTCCGAGCAGCTCACCGTTTTTCTGGACGATCCCCGTCTGGCAGAAGCCCATCCTGAGCCGGGACTCCCGCTGGATTCTGCCTCGCGTTTCGCCTTGCTTCTCTGCTTCTTGCCGCCACATGCCGCACTCGCCTTAGCACAGCGCTACGACGATCCCTGTCGTGCGAAAAGTAATCTTCCGCCTCGCCCGCGCCTTGTTCTCTTTCTTACCTTCCGCTGGAAAGCCTTTCTGCTGGAAAACCTTCACCGAGAGATGTCCGTTCTTTCGCTTCTGGCCCATCGCTTCCACTTCGCTCATTTTGTGAACCGCTTCGGCGACGAGGCCACGAAGGCGCTCCTAACAACCAACGACCCGCCCGCGCTCGCCCGTGAGCTGGTAAAAGCACAAAAGCACCTTCCTGATCGCACCAAGCCATGAGGCCATCGTGCGTCTACATTTTCGTGGGGGAACGATTTATCCCTTTCTGGCCGTATAATAGAGACAGGAAAAAATATGAAAGCCAACATAACCCGTAGCATCTTGATCGGTGCGCTCCTGACCATTGCGCTCTCGTTCGTGCCGTACGCTCAGTTTCTCACCTACCCGGTGCGGCTCTTTGTGACGTTTATTCACGAAGGTGGCCATGCGCTGGCAGCACTTTTGACGGGTGGACTGCCTGTGGCGCTGGGCGTCTCTCCCGACGCTTCGGGCGTGACTTTGACCCACGGTGGCATCGGAGCAGTGGTCAATGCGTCAGGCTACTTAGGCGCGACGCTCTACGGCGCACTGATTCTTGCGGCTCTGCGCCGTGGCATGGCTCCTAAGAAGCTTCTTACGGTGATGGCGGCCTCGGTTGCGCTCACCCTGCCACTGGCGTTCTTTGGCTTAGTGGCTGCCCCTGGAGCGTTCTTTGCGCTGGTCACTGGCATCCCGATTGCGGGGCTTCTGTTCTTGGCGGCGAGCAAGCTGGGGAGGCCCAACCAGGAGCTTCTCGTCGGCTTCCTCGGGGTACAGTGTGTCCTAAATGCCTTCTTTGACCTGCGGACGCTGTTTCTTCTCTCCGCTCAGACCAATGCCCACACCGACGCGCAGAACATGCAGCAGGCAACCCTGATTCCTGCTATTGTCTGGGCATCGCTCTGGATGCTCTCCGCAGTGGCAATTCTCCTTGGGCTGGTGGTTCGTCCGATGCTCAGCGACCTGAAGTCCGGGCGTTAAGCCGCGGTCACTTCGGAATCGGGGCACCCAGACGGCGGAGAGCGCCGAGGCCGGGATCGGTGCGTTGGCGCTTGACGGAGAGCGTGTAGGCGGCAATCGCTTCGGTCTTCTTGCCCAGCTCTTCGAGGAGTTTGCCGAGCATTAAAGGTGCTTCGGAGTCGCTGGTATCCCGCTCCGTGGCTTTTTGCCAGGCTGCGAGGGCCTCGGGGAGCGCCTTGGTTTTCTCCAGGGCT
>NZ_JAYUPA010000189.1:0-5971 GCF_043760365.1 Armatimonas sp. | reverse complement strand
GGCGCTCAATGGCGCACTTTTTAGAGTAGCACCGTGCTCCCTTGAGATAGAGTTTCTCTCCGGCACGACGGCACTTTCGACAGCGGGTATCCCCACTGACGGAGTTAGGTGACGATTTTGACATTCTTCCTCTTCGTCCCCATGCGTCTCACTTTTCGGCATGGGTTTACAAGTAGGCTCTGCACTGCAGAACCCGGATCAGACGCGACGACGTTTGGGGGCGCGACAGCCGTTGTGTGGCAACGGGGTGACGTCCTTGATCAAGCTGACTTCCAGGCCCACCTGCCCTAGCGCACGGATCGCCGTCTCACGACCAGAACCTGGCCCCTTGACATAAACATCCACTCGCTTAAGACCGTGCTCCATCGCCTTGCGTGCGGCGCTCTCGGCTGCCAGCTGCGCGGCGAAGGGAGTGCCCTTCTTAGTTCCCTTGAACCCAACCTGTCCCGCCGACGACCAAGAGATCGCTTCCCCTTTGGTGTCGGTGAGCGTAATAATTGTGTTGTTGAAAGTGCTCTGGATATGCGCAACGCCGAGCGCAATGTTCTTGCGAACTTTGGGCTTGTTGCGCGCTGCCTGAGCGCTCGTTACTTTTCGTGCCATACGCTATTTCTTCTTCTTCTTAGCGCCCACTGTGCGCTTCGGCCCCTTGCGGGTACGGGCATTGGTCGACGTGCGCTGCCCGCGAACGGGAAGCCCTCGGCGATGTCGCAGACCGCGATAGCACTGAATCTCCTGCAGACGACGAATATTCATCGCAATCTGTCGCCGCAGGTCTCCCTCAACGCGCCATTCTTTTTCAATAATATCGCGCAGGGTGGAGACTTCCGTCTCCGTCAATTCCGCAACTTTTTTACGTGGATCAATGTTCGCCTGCTCTAAAATCGTCCGACCGCCGGCCAAGCCGACGCCGAAGATATCAGGCAGAGCGTACTCCACGCTTTTGTCGCGGGGCAGGTCTACACCAGCAATACGTGCCACGGACTTCTACTCCTCAAAAAACTCAAATCATTAGCCCTGGCGCTGCTTGTGCTTAGGATTCTTGCAGATGACGCGTACAACGCCTTCTCGCTTGATTACCTTGCAATTAATGCAGATGGGCTTAACCGATGCTCGAACTTTCATATTTTCTTTGCCTCCCTATCGGTAGCGATAGAGAATCCGACCTCGTGTAAGGTCATAAGGCGAGAGCTCCACAAGAACTCGATCACCGGGCAGAATCTTAATGTAGTGCATCCGAATCTTACCAGAAATATGCGCAAGCACTTCGTGCCCACTCTCTAGCTTGACCTTGAACATCGTATTGGGCAGGTTCTCAACAATTGTCCCCTGCACTTCGATGCCCTGCTCCTTCTCTGGTTCGTCTGATGGGGGCGTTGCGCCTCCTCCACCAGGGCCACCAGGGCCACCAGAGCGACCACCCCCCGACCGTGCGCCCCCGCCGGGCCGACCACTACCGGGTCTTCCACCGCCTGGCCTTCCGCCGGGTCGATAGCCACCACTTCTTCCTGCCATAGCGTTCTTTCTTTTCTCGTGAACCCCCGCTTGTTTATGTCCCCTAACCCAACCTGGGCAGTGGCACACAATCGGTGATTATATCAAACCGAAGAGGCTTTCGCAAATCTTATTATAAACAACTTCCGGAAGCCCCTCCGCATCAATTTCTCGCAGTAAACCCCGCTCTTGATAAAAGGCACAAAGAGGCACCGTCTGCGCCTCGTAGAGCTGGCGACGTAGCAAACGCTTCCCAGGCTGATCCTCTTCAGGTCGCAGTGTAAGGCCTGCACCACAGAGGTCACAGCGCCCCTCCTGGCAAGATGGAGCAATGGCGAGGTGATAGGTAGCCCCACACTCTGAGCAGACCCGCCGCCCCGCTACCCGAGCAGCCAGCGCGAGATCACTGATTCGGAGTAAAAAGACCGCGTCCAGTGCAGTCCCACGTTCCAAAAGAAAAGCATCAAGTGCTTCTGCCTGGCTCACACTGCGCGGGTAGCCATCCAGCACAAAGCCCCTCTGTGTCCGGATTGCCTCAAAGGCAAGCTGGTTTGCAAAAGTGTCTGAGACAAATGCTCCACTGAGAATCTGCCGCGCCTCTAGCACACGCGGCGTCTCATTCCCCGTAGCGATCAGCGCACGGAGCAGAGCCCCTGTCGAAACGGAGGGCACGCTAAGCGCTTGGCTTAGACGTGCCCCCTGAGTTCCCTTACCTACACCCGGCGGACCGAGCAGAATGAGCCGCACAGGCTACTTCATCCGCCCCCGCATCATATTGTCGCTATCACTAGGACGCGTCTTAATGAAGCCTTCGTAGTTGCGCATCGCCATCTGCGCCTCAATAGCCGTCATCGTCTCCAGGGCAACCCCGACAACGATTAGCAGCGATGTCCCCCCGATCATGGAGAGCCCCCGCACATTGGTCCCCGTCCACGTGGGAGCCCAGTACTGCACCAGTGAGATTGTCGCCAGAAAGAGCGCGCCAGCCAGCGTGATACGGGTGAGCACCGTATCGAGGTACTCACCGGTCGGCTTCCCCGGCTTCACACCAGGAATCAGCGAGCCATACTTCTTAAGGTTATCCGCAATGTCATTAGTGTCGTACTGAACGGCAGTATAAAAATAAGTGAAGAACATCACCAAGGCAGCGAACACGAGTGACGCCCAGACACTCCCTCCCGGATTGAGCCAGCTCGTCAGATCCCAGAGAAACTGCCCGAACGGCCCACTCTCACGCGGCCAGAACTGCTGGAATGTCTGGGGGAAAAGCTGAATGGACATGGCGAAGATAATCGGAATGACACCTGCCGTGTTGACCTTGAGCGGCAGGTAGGACTGCCCACTGGAGGTCATCCGCCCACCGGCCGTCACCTTGCGCATGTTCAGTACCGGAATACGGCGCGTCCCCTGCGTCATGTAGATCACACCGACCACGGAAGCCAAAAAGAGAAGCGCCATTCCCAGCACACCGAAGATCGAGATGGCATGCTCATTCACCAACGTGAATGTCTTCACAATCTGGTTAGGGAGGGAGATCATAATCCCCACAAAGATGATCAGGCTCGTGCCATTGCCGATGCCTCTCTCCGTGAGCATCTCACCCATCCAGAGCAAAAACATCGTGCCGCTTGTCATGACTACCATCATCATAGCCATCTGGAAGAAGCCTTTTTGGATGGCCCCCCCACTGGCGAACATATTGTAGAGACCAGCCGCTTGCACGAGGCCCAGCCCGATACTGGCATAGCGCGTGATCTTGCTGATCTGCCGCCGCCCGGACTCGCCCTCTTTGGAGAGTGCCTGAAGCTGTGGGATCGCCACTGTCAGAAGCTGCATCACAATCGAGGCATTGATATAGGGCATCAGAGAGAGCCCAATGATCGAGACGCGACGCAGGGCACCGCCTGAGAACACATCGTAGGCGTTGAGCAGTCCGCTCTGGACAAGCTTGTCTACGGCATCATGATTAATCCCGGCCATCGGGATGTGTGATGCAATCACGTAGACGAAAAAGGCTTTGAGGACGAAGATCAGACGCTTCTGGATATCCGGAACCGCCCAAGCCGCTGCGAGTTTTTCAAGCATGATGTCTATTGTATCAAAACGAGGCCAGGAAAAGTTCCCGGCCTCGCCATTGGATTGGGCAATTACGCCCGGTTAGATAACTTCAGAGGTGCCGCCGGCAGCTTCGATTGAAGCCTGGGCGTTCCCACTGAACTTGTGTGCCTTGATCGTGAGCTTCTTAGAAAGCGTCCCCGTTGCCAAAACCTTGAGCGGCAGGCCATTGCTACGCACGAGCCCAGCAGCTTTCACGGTTTCAGGATCCACGGTAGTGCCCTCTTCAAAACGGGCATCAAGATCACCTAGGTTGACGATATTGTAGTGCGTCTTGAATTGGCCGTTGTTGAAACCACGTGCCGTCAGACCAGTACCAATACCACGCTGCTTAGGCAAGCGGCGGTGAAGAGGTGTCTGACCTCCTTCAAAACCAGGACGCACGGTGCCACGGGCCTTGTCGCCCTTGTGACCGTGAGTACTAGTCTTACCGTGGCCGGAGCCCACACCCCGTCCGATTCGCTTACGGCGATGGGTTGAGCCCGGAGCGGGTGAAAGATCGGAAAGATTCATGAGGCTACCTCCTGAGCTTGCTCGACGGTAACCAGATGCTTGATCTTGAAGACCATTCCCTGGACCGAAGCGTTGTCGGGAACTTCAACCGTCTTGCCAAGCCGATTCAGGCCCAGTGCACGTGCGGTCGCTCCCTGCGACTTCTCAAATCCAATAGGACTCTTGACCAGAGTGACTTTAAGCGCCATCTCCGCTCTCCTCCTTTACTGCGTTTTGCGCAGATCCACGGCGCACTTCGTCGGCAGTCTTGCCACGCAGTGCAGCATACTCATCCAACGTCTTGAGCATTGCGAATGCCTTCATGGTTGCCCAGGCATTGTTAACGGGGTTGTTGGAGCCAATAGACTTTGCCAACACATCATGCACTCCCGCGGATTCAAGCAGGATACGCACCGCGCCCCCCGCTACAACCCCCGTACCAGGAGCGGCAGGCTTCAGCATCACTTCCGATGCCCCGTGCATGGCGAGTACTTCGTGAGGAATGGTGCCATTGACAATAGGAACCTTGATCAGGTTCTTCTTGGCATCTTCCTCACCCTTGCGCACTGCATCCGGAATTGCACGGGCCTTACCAATGCCAGCCCCCACATGACCGTTGCCATCGCCCATCACTACGAGGATGGACCAGGACATCGTGCGGCCACCCTTATTCGTCTTCTGGACTTTGTTCGTCCGAACGACGCGCCCCTCCAGGTTAGGGAGCGCATCAGGATTGATTCTTGCCATACCTTAGAACTCCAGTCCGCCTTCTCGGGCCGCATCGGCCAGTGCCTTAATGCGTCCATGATACAGATAGCCACCCCGGTCGAAGACGACCTTGGTAACACCCGCTGCTATGGCGCGCTCCGCGATTAGCTTCCCAACCGTCTGCGCACCTTCAAGATTGCCACCGTTGCTGGCAACACGCAGGTCTTTGTCCAGCGAAGAAGCAGCAGCCAAAGTGTTGCCTTCCTCATCGTTGATAACTTGCGCGTAGATATTATTCAAAGAGCGATAAACGCTCAACCGGGGGCGCTCCGCGTCCCCTTGCATCCGCTTTCGAATGCGTGTGTGGCGCTTGAGGCGCGTCGCATTTCGATTCAAATTCATTGCTTTGCCTTTCCGCAGGAAACAGGTTCGCCCATTCCCCTACCGGGTAGTCTTACTTCTTGCCCTTGCCGCCCTTACCGGCCTTACCGGACTTACCTGCCTTGCGGCGGACGATCTCGTTGCTGTAACGGATTCCCTTACCCTTGTAAGGCTCAGGCTTGCGAACTTTACGCACTTCGGCGGACTGCTGACCGACAATCTCTTTGTCAATACCTGCCACGGTGATGACCGGCATACGAGTCGCAGGATCCACCACAGCCGAAAACGTGATCCCAGGACGTGGGTTCACGGTTACCGAGTGCGAGTAGCCGACATTTAGTACCAGATTACCGCCCTCGATGGTAGCACGGTAGCCAACACCCGTCACGTTGAGGACTTTCTGGTAGCCTGCGGAGACGCCCACTACCATATTACTAACGAGGGTGCGGACGAGCCCGTGCTGAGAACGGTCGTCGTCAGAGTCGGTGGGGCGCACTACCGTCAGCGTCGCACCTTCGACTTTAATTTCCATGCGCGGCGTAACGCGGCGCGTGAGCGTACCCTTAGGGCCGGTGACAGTCACGAGGCCATCGGCCTCCGCCTTCACCACGACACCCGCAGGCAGCGCAATGGGTTGTTTTCCAATTCGGGACATTTTTTTGGTTACTCCCTCCGGCGAGAAGCCAGAGTCACGATCACCTGGTTTAGTAGATGAAGGCTAAGACTTCGCCGCCTACACCCAGCTTCTTAGCTTGCTTACCGGTGAGGATGCCACGCGAGG
>NZ_JAYUPA010000188.1:0-2141 GCF_043760365.1 Armatimonas sp. | reverse complement strand
GGAACTATTTTTTGTGCCCTTCGGCAAAAACGGCTTCTTTCAGGCAGCTTGGGGAACAAATGTAGGTAAGAAGCCTTGACTTGACGAAGCCATCCTTGCTCGCGTGGGGCATGACAAAGCTCTCCGACGAGAATAATGGATATCACCTCGGAGTCCGTGAACTCGGGCACTTGGGTTTTTCGGGGCAGATTTCCGCTGCCATAGGTCTCGATCATCCAGTCATCCACAAGGATAAAAACGACACTGAAGAGGTCTTCTCGGCTAAATTCATGTGATAATGTGAGCACGGCAGGTTGAGTGATCATGGTAAATTCCTTCGGTTTAGTCACCTTAGAAGATACCCGCTCCGCCTGCCGAACCTGCCACATAAATTAGCACACCCCGTGTTTAAGGAAATGTCTTCGGTAAAGTTAGCTCGGGCCGCAGTGGTGCGGCAGTGTTTTCTGGTAGGCTTGGTGTTGTTTTCTATTATTTGGGGCTGTGGCGGTGGGGGAACCAGCAAGGTAGCGTTCGTTTCCGAAGTGAGTTGGGCGCTCCCTTTGGACGTCTGGAACGAGATTCCTGCAACGGATCGTCAGGAGATGCTCAAGAAAGGCATCAAGTTTGAAGATGCAACGCGAACCCTACGCTTCCCTCAGACGCAGTTTCACACCCTGCTCCGTATCGGGGAGAGGCTCTATCCGATTCCCGAAAACGGGGGGATCGACCTGCCCGAAATTCCCGCAGGAGTGACTGAGGCGTCGGTGATCAGCTCTCCTGGCAACCCCAAGCCCCTACACACCTTCCCCATCACGCAGCTTGCCGCAGGGGCAACGGTAGTCATCCCTATCAAGTACCGTGGACCACTGGGGATGAATAGTCTGGATGATCAGGTTCCCGGAGGACGGCACCTCCACTCGCGTGATGAAGACGGTGGCACCACCACCTGCCCTCCTGGCACAAAGTCTCCCTGCTGCGAGGATCAAAATGGCACTCTTGGGGACGGTAAGCGCTACAATAACGGCTGGAAGCGCTACCGAAATTTTATTGGCAGTACTTGCTTTCAGTGGGTGCTGAAAGGCTGCTGTGCCAACGAGGGCGCGGAGATTATACCGGCTCTTTTTGGCTCCGATATTAGCTGCTACGACAACCATAAATCACGCAACTGTCAGGATCTTAAAGACGATGACTTTGCTGTCAATCCCACGGAAATTGTGGTGCAGTGTGGTCAGCAGGCACGGCTCACGGTGAAGAATGGGACATGCAGCAATGAGTCTATCCTGCTGACAACAACTGGCTTTGTCGGGCAGGTAAAAGGGGATGAGGACTACGGGCCGGGTTCGCAGCTTATCCGCCACTACGACAATGCGACCCCACAGGTCAATCACCTGTACGAGCGTGAGTTTCTCTATATTGCCCCCGCAACACTGCCCGAGGGAGTCACCGAGCTAAAGACATCATTTATGTGTGTCACGACAGGGCAGGTGCGGGTTGTGAATGTCACCGTGCGCTGTGTGCCCCAGCCCACTCCGACCCCCATCCCGACTCCCACTCCACAGCCCAACCGTGCCCCGCACCTCCTGCGCTTCACCAATACTTTCCTGCCGGGTCTCCACTCCAATGCCTTCAAGATGGAAGCTGAGGATCCGGATGGCGATACGCTGACCTACACCTGGAGCTGGTCTGGCCCGGCGACCTCTTGTGGGCGTGACGCTGGAGCTGGTTCTGATGGAACGCGCTCGCGTGTCTACGATCATGAGGGCTGTTCCGCGACGCAAGAAGCAACCACCAAGGTGAAAGTGGTTGTGCGTGATAGCAAGGGAGCGGAGGCAACCTACGAGCATCTTCTGCGCAATGAAGGGAGCTTTGACTTAAATTTTTAAGAGCCTTCTTTGGATAAAGGCTATGTGATAGGATAGTCCTAATTATTCTGGAGGCGATATTTTGGAGATAGTTCTGGGCGGGCGTCGGAAAGCACGGCGGGCATATGGGTTCGATGAGGTTGCACTGGCTCCGGGGCCGCTGGTAATTGATGCACGCGATGTAGACGTTTCCTGGGAGCTTGCGGGCCGCAAAATCGAGATCCCCATCCTGGCATCCGCGCTCGATGGTGCCGTGAATCCGCGCCTAGCCGCTGAGTTCAGTAAGCAGGGCGGGATTGC
>NZ_JAYUPA010000187.1:0-2142 GCF_043760365.1 Armatimonas sp. | reverse complement strand
CGCTCCGAAATCGCATGGCCGCGCTGGATCGCCCGCCAGTTTTTCTTATCCCACTCGGTCACGGGCCTGGTAGGCGCACCGATGACAGGCTTTTCTTTAATCTCGGGCTGGGCGCGGCGGATCAGAAAGAGAAAGTCGGAGGCGACAAATTTATCGGGGCACAGGGTGCGGGCCGACGCATGACAGCCCAAACAAGACGAGCTCTCTTGCACAAAGCTCTCCATGGTGGTGTTGGCAAGGTAAGTCGGCTCGACACGGCTCCCTGGCGCGGGCCACTGCGCCCCAATCAGCTCGTAGTTTTGGAGCACGCTGTTCGTGCTGTGGAGCGCCTGCTGCTGTGCCCGATTAAGCTGCTGGAGCCGCGCCCGGAGCGGGCTCTCGCGGCGCACGAGGTTGGGAGTTCCTGGCTTTGTCTGCTTATTGCGGCGCTCCTCTAAGATCCCCGGTGCACAGAACGATGCGCCACTGCCCTCGGTGTTGCCCGTGTGCTCAAAGGTCGCCCAGACCCACTGCGGAGCCGAGGGCGTTTTCTGGACAATGTGCAGCCCCACTAATCCCATTTTACGCCGTCGCTTGCGCCCCGGCTTGCCGTTTTTCGTGTCAAAGACCACGCACTCGCGGGTGAGAAACTGCGCCTCCTCGCCCGGCTCCAGCTCGCGCCAGCTTGCCTTGATTGCCATCGCGCCATCGGGATACTGCACGCTCTCGGCTAGGACTTGCTGACGGCTGTCATAGAGTTTGTGGCTGCGGATATAGTCAAAGAGAATCTTATTAACCCGAACCTCGTAGCGCACGATATGCCCAAAGCGATCCGTGAGGGTGGCGGGCAGCGTGCCATCGCTCTGCACCGCCTGGAGCTTGTCCGTGAGATGGCGCTCCCTCGGAAGGGGGGCGTTCCAAGGCGCAGGCTCTACGCCGCCTGGTAAAAAAATCTCCTCGGGGGTCTTCCATGTCTCCCAGACCCGCAGGCCCTCGGCTCCAAAAGGCTTGTTGCTCTCTGGCTCCCCGCGCTGCTGTGGATTGGTTTGTGCGGGCCAGCTCAGCGCCACAAACTCGTCCCAGGCGAACGCATCGGCAGCGCGCTGAGTCTCCTGAACGTCCAGCCCTGCAAGACCACCGGGTACATCCGTCGGGACGGTCGGGCGAAGAGCCACCATTGCAAGAGCCACCATCGGCAAAAAAGCAGCGAGAAAGCGCATGAGAGTATTTTACCGCCCATATATCCCCCCCGTTGGACGGGGCTGGGGGGCTGGTTCCCACGGTACAATACCCACGTGAGTAATCAACCCCTTACCGTGGCCCTTCTGCGCCCGGATTCGACACGTCGCGAGGCAATGGCTCTCTGCGAGAAATATGCCCAGACGGCAGACTCGGTGTGCGTTCTGCCCACGTGGGTCGCGGATGTTTTGGAGAGTGAGCTTGAAGTGGCAACCGTGATCGGGTGGCCGTACGGGGCCGCGAACTCCCAGGCGCTTGGGGTGGAAGCGGCGATGGCGACGGCGGACGGGGCGCTGGAGCTAATTCTCTTTCCCAACCTCTCCGCGCTCAAGTCCGGCGCGGAGCTTCTCGTGGCTGATGCGGTGCAGACTGTGGTGGATGCCGCCGCGCCCGCCGGTGCCGAAGTGACACTCTGGCTGCCCTGGGAACAACTTCAGCCGCTAGAGCGCCAGTCGCTGGCACGCCTCGCCGTGGAGTGTGGGGCCAATGCGCTGCTTCTGCCCGTGGACGATGAAGAGTCTGCAAAAGCCCTGCGCGAGTTCCTCCCTGAGGAGATTGGGATGATTATCGCCTGCGCCGCGACCTCGCCCTCGGCGGCCTATGCGCATCGGCTCTGGAGCGAGTGGGATGGAAAGTCGTAACCCTGGAGCGCTGCTGGATCTAGAGTGGGTCGCTGAGACCCGCGTCAACCGCCCTGCTGTTGAGAGGCGCGTGGCTAGCCTTCCGGGCAGACGTAGCGTCAAGAAAGACTGGCAGGCCGCGTGGCTCCTGCGGGCGATCACCTGCATGGACCTCACTACGCTCGCGGGCGACGACACTCCCGGTAATGTCCGCCGCCTCTGTGCCAAGGCCCGCCAGCCCGTGCGCCAGGATATTTTAGACGCGCTCGACATGCCAAGAATCACGGTCGGTGCCGTCTGTGTC
>NZ_JAYUPA010000186.1:0-2144 GCF_043760365.1 Armatimonas sp. | reverse complement strand
GCTGGCCTTCGTACTGCGCCGCCAGTTTCCAGAGCGGCGTTTCTTTGCCCGCGTCGTAGCGCAACATTCCCAGCGCACTCTTAAACGGAACCGTGGTCTCAGGGAGCGTGAGCACAGGCAGGACGGGCTGAAGGTATCTTCCGGGTAGCCCGAGCGTGTCCAGACGAACCTCACGGTCGCCGAAGAATGAGACGGGCTGGTCGTCAATTCGAATGACCTCGATCATCCCGCCGCCCGTGGAAATGGCGTGGAGCGTGTGCGACTCACCATCGTTTGAAAGCGTCAGGCGGTAGGTATTGGGGTGCGGGTCGCCCACATCCACCGTCTCGATGCAGAGTTCAATTCCGGCATCGCGCAGTGCTATTGCTGAATCCGGCAGGCGCTCATCGGCAGCGTCCCAGCCCAGCAAACCGCCAAAGAGGCCCATGTCCGAGCCCTGGCTGGCGTGCGTGGTCGGTAGCGAGCCGCTGCGATCAAACTCTACCAGCACGCGCTCAATCTTGCCGCCCATTAAGTCCCGCGCCAGCCGCCCGATCCGAAGCGCCGCCGCACAGTGCGAGCTAGAAGGCCCGCGCATCACGGGGCCGAGGACATCGTTGAAAATACTCACGAGCATGGTCTACTGGGCCTTTTCCAGAGCTTGTTTCACGTAGGCATCCCACTGCGCCTGCCAGAGAGCGGCCATTTCTTTCACGCGCTCCGGGTATTTTGCCGCCAGGTTCTCGGTCTCCGCGCGGCTCTCCTTGAGGTTATAAAGCTCCCACGGGCTGTCTTTCCCTGCCGCGACAATCTTCCAGTCTCCGACCCGTAGGGCGCGATTTCCCTCGTGTGCCCACCAGAGCGAGTCGTGGGTGAGGCCACTGTCGGCGGCAAAGAGAGGAATCAGGCTCTTTCCCGGCGCGGCGTGGCCCAGCGGTGCCGTTTCGCCTGCCAGTGCTAAGATTGTCGGCACCACGTCCACTAGGTGCGTGGGCGTTGTCCGAAGCGCGTTCTTCACGGAGATCCCTTTGGGCCAGCTTACGATGAGCGGGGTGGAGATCCCCCCCTCATGCACCCAGGTCTTGTGGCGACGGAGCGGGGTATTACACAGACTCGACCAGCCGGGGCCGATGCTTAGGAAAGTCCCGTCGGCGCCCATGGGAAGTGCGAGATCGTGGCCATCGCCGCGCACCATCATCTCCGCGCTGGCCCCGTTGTCGGAGAGAAAGAGCACAAGGGTGTTGTCGGTCGCGCCCATTGCTTTGACTTGCGCCAGCACCCGCCCGATTTCTTTGTCCATCCGATCCACCATCGCGGCGTGGATCGCCATCTTGGTGGCTTGAAAAGCTTTCTGCTCTTTCGTCAGCAAGTCCCACGCCACGGGCCGATTGACCTCACTTGGCCCGAGCTTCTTGATCGCCTCAGGAAACGCATACGGCGGCCCGACCTCGCGCTCGATCTCGGAGAGCTTGCTGGCCCCGATCCCGAGCTTCTGCTGCTTCTTGTAGCGCACCTCGCGGAGCGCGTCCCAGCCTTTGATATACGCTTCTTTGTAGCGGGCAATATCATCCGGTGGCGCTTGAACCGGAAAGTGTGGCGACGTGAACGCAAGATAGGTAAAGAACGGCTGGCTCTTGTACTGCGTGTCGTGCTCTTTGAGGCACTGGATCGCATGGTCGGCGATATAGGTGGTTGAGTAGTACCCACTCTTAGGATCAACCGGCGCGAGGGGCTTGTCGTCAAGCGTGTGGAGATTGGGCGCGAAGTATCTATCATGGTCATCGAGGCTGTAGCTGTGGTCGAAGCCATTTTGCAGGGGCCTGCCATCAATGTGCCACTTCCCCGAGTGGTAGGAACGGTAGCCAAGGCTTTTTAGTCGTGTCGAGAGCAGAGGAGCCCACTCGGGGCGCACGCCGCCGTTGCCACTCTTAATACCCGGCACCGAGTCGCGGCGCACCTGCTGGGCGTAGTAACCCGTGAGCAGTCCCGCCCGGCTCGGCCAGCAGCGCGCGGTGTTATAAAACTGCGTAAAACGCAGGCCGTTTTTCGCGAGGCTGTCCAGGTTCGGGGTCTTGATCTCGCTCCCGTAGCAGCCCAGATCCGACCAGCCCATGTCATCGGCGAGGATGAGCACCACATTGGGTTTCTTCACGATATTCATGGTT
>NZ_JAYUPA010000185.1:0-2146 GCF_043760365.1 Armatimonas sp. | reverse complement strand
AGATGAGGTTTGCCAGCCGGGTGAGTAGAGGGGCAATGACCTGACGCGCCGCTTCCGTGGTGGTAAGCTCGGCGTTATCCAAGATCAGCAGCACGCGCCCCGTACTGACTTTACTAATTGCCGCTACAAGGCGCTCTAGTGGATCCTCTTGCTGACATTCACCACGAGGATCTACTGCGGTGAGAAGCGCTGCAAGAAGCTCATCTTTCCCGGCTGGAGCGGCCAGTTCTGCGTAGAACACCGAACCAGGGAAGCGGTGAGCTACCTCCAACGTCAGACGGCTTTTACCCAAGCCGCCCATCCCGATAAGAGTCACCAGTCGGCGGGGTAAGGGGCCGGTGAGCATCTGCGTTAGGCTCTCCAACTCCTTTTGGCGTCCGAAGAAGCGGGTAACGGGCCGAGGCAGATTTGGATTGAGTGGTTTGTGTCCGCTGACTTCAAGAAGATTTCCGTCGAGATCCGTAGGAACCTCCAAACGTCTTTCGACGGGTCTACGTAGCTGCTCGGGATGCCGTTGGAGTTGGCTGGCTAGGGAGCGCACCTCCTCAGAGAGGGGAGACCCTGAGCGTTTTCGAGTGAGCTTGCGAAAGAGACTCAATGCCTCACGGGAGCGCCCTTCCGCACCATAGAGCCTCATAAGATCAATGTAGGCTGCCTCGTCTTCGCCGCTTGCCGTAATCGCCGCCAGTGCATAGGCAATGGCCTGATCCCGCTGCCCGTTCTCCTCGCAGAGCTGGGTAAGCTGACGTAGCATGACGTAGTGGCGGTGGGCAAGCTCCTCGCGCACACCGATGATCCAGTCCTCGGTTTGCAGGGGGAGGAGCTCGCCTCGGTAGAGCGCGACCGCTTCAGACAGTGGCGCTATCTTGCGCGGGGTGGGGGCTGCACTAGCAAGCTGCCAAAGCCTCTTGAACTCTACAACATCGGTGTTGACCACTTCGCGATTCAGGGCGATTTGGCTCCGCCCCGTGACAAGCACAGTACCGCTTGGCGTTCCTGCTTGCTCCAGGTGTCTGCGTAGTCGGGTGAGCGATCCTCGAAGCAGGGCGGCGGCGTCCTGCTGCTCGCCCCAAAACAGCTCAGCGAGCCTCTCGCGTGAGTGCTCCGTCTCCCGGTGGAAGGCGAGGAAGGCTAGAAGACTGGCGTCACGCCCGTTGCGAAGCGCTTTGGGCTGTCCTTGGCCTTGCAGTATTTCCAGCCTGCCGAGCATACGGATAAACCAGGGATGTACTGCACTCATGTCTTAACTCCTCTCACTTCTCACGTCGCCTTCCTTTCAATTCTTAAGCTCCCTGTCGTGACTAAAAACGGTCTGCCTATCACTTCATCGGTGGTGCGCTCTGATTGATTAGTGGTGCGCTCCGGGCTTGATGGACGTTCTACCCGGTATTTTTTGGCTTTGAAAGGAACATGCCAAAATAGCGGCCTTGAGCACACGATGGCACAACTATAGCCCCGTATCATCTCTAAAGTAGCTTCGTAGAAATGGCAAATCTGGATTCTCCAGAAGTGCTTTAGAGAAGCTCTCGCAGCGACACTACTCGTTGCCCGAGAGGGCAGGTTCTTGCCCAAGGGGGCAACTTTTGGTTGTAAGCCAAGCCCCAAAAGGGTTGGCTTAAGGAGGGGTGACATGGGACTTAATGGCAGGGGCGAGACAGAGGACTTGGAGGGGCAATCGCCTTCCCTGAGGCCAGCAATGCGCGTTTTCAGAAGGGAAAAGGGTAGCGACCTTGAAGTGGGCCTGAACCGCATTGACGAAGAGATGGATCAGGTACGACGTCAGGGTCTCTTTGGTATGTGGCGCTTGCGCTGGGAGGCTTGGCTGGAAGAAAAGATGAAAGATCCCGCCATCCGAAAGATGAAGGCTCGTCAGGAGATTCTGGACGAGCAACGCAAAACGGCTGAGGCTCAGATACGGCTGAAATCTACCGTTCAATCGGGGGATCGCCAAGTCGAGGTTGGACGAATGGAATATAGTCAGGTGCTCTGGCAGCGCCTCCAGACGGATATGCAGCAGAGTGGGATTATGCTCCCATCTGCCCCCGCATCGGGCACGATTTATGAACCCAGTGAGCCGCCAGTTTCTTTACACATCACAGACGAACAGATCGAAGCTTTGGCTCTGCGAGCGGTGATGAGTTTTGGT
>NZ_JAYUPA010000184.1:0-2147 GCF_043760365.1 Armatimonas sp. | reverse complement strand
GGGATGTCAATGGGGCTTCCTGCACAGGCGCAGAAGTCCAAACAGAAACCCGAGGTAGGGGCCGTTTGGGCGAGCCAGTTCGGGGGCACCATACGAGTGCTCTTTGGAACCGTGCCACTGCCGGTTTCAAGCCTAAATCGCCTGCCGTACCGGGATGCTCGTGACAGTGCTATTTGTGTGGCTCCGGAGTCGCTTGCCGCGCTTGGGATTGTGGCGACGGTAGATGGGGCCTCTGTCAAGCTGGTGGGCTCCGACCGCAACCTGATTATGGTCGCCGCGCGCCAGGGGCCGTTTGAACGCTCTGGCGGGGTCTTTGTAGATGTGGTCGAGGTTCTCAAGACCATGGGAGTTGCTACCCTGACCTACGAGCCTTCCACCACGACTCTGACGCTGCGTGCGGTTTTGCGCGAGGTTGCGCTACAGGGCGATTCGCTTCGTGTCAGTGCGGGCTTGCCGATCACTCCTAAAATTACCACGGAGAACCAGGGATTGCGTGTCTTTGTTGATTTTCCGGGAACGACCATTGCCGAGCTGCCGCCCGCTCTAGAGTTAAGCTCCGCTAAAGTTGCCTCCGTTCGCGCCACCCAACTAGACGAGAACACGGCTCGGTTGACTCTTGAGCTTCTGGAGCCGATGGCACTGAACTGGAGAGAGGGAAAGGCCGCGACCGTGGCGACACTGATGCCGCCTGGTGCCTCCGTGACAATTGCAGCGCCCGTGGCGGTAGCGCCAAAGCCCGCCTTGTCCACGTCTAAGGCACCTCCCGCAATGGTGTTTCGTCGTGTCTCCGCCGTGCCCCTAGGCGATGAGAGACTGCGCTTTACGCTGGAGACGAGCCGCCTCGCTGCGGTACGCCCGTCGGTGCAGAGAGACACTCTCACACTTGATTTTGGTAATATCTACCTGGCTGACTCCGCCAAAGCGGGTGCGGCGGCTCTTGCTGATATGCAGCATCCGCTGATTAAATCTGCGCAGCTCGTGCCGGTCGGGGCTAACGCGGCGCGGCTGGTGATTGAGCTGGCGAGCCAGGTGGGCTACACGATCAAGCATAGCAAGGGAGGTGGCCTGCTGCTTGAGCTGCTCACGCCACGCAAGACCGACGGCCCCCTTGTGGGCAAGACGATTGTGGTGGATCCGGGGCACGGGGGCTCCAGTACGGGCAACCCTGGGCATGATGGCGTTCTAGAGCGCTCCTTGACACTGCCCATGGCGCTCTCGCTGACACAGACCCTGGAGGAGCTGGGAGCCAATGTGATTCTGACACGGGAGTCCAACTTTGACCCTGGTCTTGAGGAGCGCGCCCTGATTGCCAACCGGGCTGGTGCCGATCTCTTTGTTTCGGTTCACTGCAACGACGGTAGCTCCAATCACACGATCCGTGGTGCTGAGGTCTACTACCATGCCCACGAGCCGATCAGCCAGGATGTCGCAAAGTTCATTGCCGATAAGGTCCGGCAGGGCGTCCGTGCTATTCCCGTGCGCGGTGTGCTCTCCGACTACCGAATCTATCCAGGCGATGGCTTTGCGGTGCTGCGTCACTCCCAGATGGCGGGCGTCTTGGTGGAGACGGGCTACATGAGCAATAGTGCAGACTATGCGGCGCTGAAGAACAAAGACGTCCAGATACAGATGGGAGTTGCGATTGCCCAGGGAATCGCGGACTTTTTTGCGGCAAACCCAGACTCTCTGGCGACACGCTATGCCAAGCCTCAGCCACAGAGAGACTACGGTTTTCCGCCCCGTCTCACTTTTCCTGAGAACGACACGTCTGATTCTGCAGCGATTCTTCGGTAAAATAAGCTGTGTCTAACCAGAAACGTGTTTTTCTTGCGCTTGTCTCTGTCTTGATTGGCATGGGAGTGTTTTTTCTCAGCCGCCCTAAGCCCAACTACGTCTCGCCGTACGTGCCTGGAGCCACGCCGCCACCGGTCACGGAGCTCAGCCAGCAGCCGATTCAGGCGACTCCAACGCCCGCACCGGATGCCCCGCCTGCGAAGGCCAACACGGTGACGTACTATCAGATTGTGGACAGCCCCGATGGCCCCGTACTGCGCCCGGCGACGCGCGAGCTGGCGGGGGAGAATCCCACGGACGAAGCGCGGCTGGCGGCGGCAATTGTGGCCATGACCGAGGGGGCGACGCCCGCT
>NZ_JAYUPA010000183.1:0-2153 GCF_043760365.1 Armatimonas sp. | reverse complement strand
AGACCCGTGCATACTGAAGACTCGCCCCCATTCACGCGCCCAGAGGGCACCCGGTCTTATTGTCCTCATGCTTCGGACACAAAGGGCGTGCCGCCCATGCCGATTTTACTCGGCTATGGCCCGGAGGGACTTCGTGTCGCGAAGCGACAATAAGACCGGGTGCCCTCTGGGCGCGTGAATGGGAGCGAAGATTAGTCGAAGTTGAGGCCCGCTTTCTGCCAGTCGTCGGTGAACTTGCCGAGGCCCAGATCCGTGAGCGGGTGCTTGTAGAGAAGCTCAAGTGTCTTGAAGGGGACGGTGGCGATGTGAGCACCTGCTCTCAGTGACTCGACAATATGCAGCGGATGGCGCGTGGACGCCACGAGCACCTCACTGGCGAAGCTATAGGTGTGTACCATGTCCACCGCATCGCGCACGGCTTCCATGCCGTCGGTTGCCATGTCATCCACACGTCCCACAAAGAGCGAGAGAAACGTCCCGCCCGCCTTGGCCGCGATATGCGCCTGCGTAAGAGAAAACATCAAAGTCACATTGGTGCGGATGCCCTCTTTGGTGAGCTGGCGAATGACTTTCACGCCCTCGGGGCCAAAGGGAATCTTCACCACAACATTGGGATGCCACGACGCGACCGTGTGCGCTTCTTCGAGCATCTTCTCCGCCGAGCTCGCACTGACCACTTCGGCAGACACCGGACCGTCCACCATCGCGCAGATCTCCTTGATGGTCTGCTTGAAGCCCCGGCCCTCTTTGGCAAGTAAAGTAGGGTTGGTTGTCACCCCGTCTACCAGACCCATCTCCGCTACCGTCCGAATCTCGTCTAAGTTCGCTGTGTCAATGAAAAACTTCATCGGTAAAACCCTCCAAAAAGAGTGTACCCAGGGAATCGCTCTGAATCTCGCCCCGAGGAACCGGGGCATCTTATTGTCGCTTCGCGACACGAAGGGCGTCCCGCTCATGCCGAGTACCGAGTAAGCTCGGTATGGCCCGAAGTGGCCTTTGTGTCCGAAGCATGAGGACAATAAGACCGGGTGCCCTCTGGGCGCGTTCATGGGGGCGATCACACGGTATAATCCCCTCATGACTCGTATCTCACTTCTTGCTCTCACCACTCTGACGGTTCTCTCTGCGTCTCTCACGGCTCCCACTCATGCCGCGCTGACGGTTGCCCGCTTGCGCTGTGAGTATAAGACCAACCCGCTCGCGATAGATCTGGCAAAGCCTCGGCTTTCTTGGATCTTGGAGAGTAAGGAGAAGGGCCAGAAGCAGACGGCGTATCAGATTATGGTGGGCACCGCTCCTGGAAAAGTGGATCTGTGGGACACGAGCAAAGTGCTCTCCGACGAGACGATCCAGATTCCCTACGACGGGCAGGCGCTGGAGAGTGGGCAGCAGGCGTTCTGGCAGGTAAAGGTCTGGGATGCAAAAGGCAAGAGCAGTGTCAGTGCCGTGGCGCACTGGACTAAGGGGCTCGGGGCAAACGATTGGAAGGCGCAGTGGATTCAGGCTGCGCAGGCCAAAGTTGTCTCGGCGCTTCCACCCATCACACTTGAGGGCGCTAGCTGGATCTGGCTTGCGAGCGACCCGGAGAACCCGCCCGTGGGCAAGCGCAGCTTCCGTGTGCAGTTCGAAGCGCCTGCGGGAGCCAGCGCCCGGATCGCGCTGACGGCGGACAATAGCTACGCCGTGGCGGTGAACGGGAAGAATCTGGCGATAGCAAAAGGCAGCGACTGGAAAGTTTACAACACCTACGATCTGAAAGACTTACTCGTGGCGGGTGCGAACACTGTTGTCGTTACCGTCACCAATGAGGGCGATGCCCCGAATCCCGCCGGGCTCATCGCTAAGCTGGTGGTCAATGGCCGCAGCTACCCAACCAATGTGGATTGGACGGCGAGCAAAGATAGGCGAAACTGGGAGCAGGTTCGGATTCTCGGTGCAGCAGGGATGGCGCCGTGGGGCAAGGCGGAGCCCGGCGGAAATGGCAATAACGCTATGACTCCGCCGCCGCACTTTCGCAATCGCTTCCGTGTGGAGAAGCCCGTTAAGCGCGCACTGCTCTACGCGACTGCGCTCGGGGTTTACGAATTGGGCCTTAATGGCAAGCCCGTCAGCGATGATGTTTTCTCGCCGGGCTGGACGGAGTACAAGAAGCG
>NZ_JAYUPA010000182.1:0-2153 GCF_043760365.1 Armatimonas sp. | reverse complement strand
CCTCGGCGAACTTGGAGGCGTTCTACACCGAACTCTCGGGAAGCGCACCAGATCGCTTCCCTATTGATGAGGTCGGCTGCTTTGCTGGGCACTGGTATGCCCGTGTGGATGGCGATGCCAACGTGCGGTTCTGCTGCAACCCCAACTCGGAACTCACACTGGGCAATCTCAACGAAGCATCGTTTACGGATCTCTGGCGTTCGCAAGAGTGGCACGCCCTGCGCACGCGCTTGCGCTCCGGCGACTTTCTTTCTGGGTGTGAGCGCTGCGGGAAGTTCGACCTGAATCTGAAAGTTAAGCAACTGATCCGCCTACACGTTCGTGTGGGTGGACTTCCCTCGGGGTAAAATCTATTTATGCCTCATGCACACTTTATAGGACTCTGCGGCGCGGGGATGAGCGCGGTCGCAAAGCTGCTTCTGGACGCTGGCTGGAGTGTCTCTGGCTCCGACGAGGGTTTTTATCCGCCGATCTCTCTCGTGATTCAGCGCTATGGGATTCCTTGCGCCACGAGCTACGAAGCTAGCAATATCCCCGAAGATGCCGACTGGATCGTGATCGGCAAGCACGCCAAGCTAGTCCCTGATACGAACGAGGAAGTGGCGGCGGCGCTGGAGTCGGGCAAGCGTGTGCTCTCGTTTCCTGAGGCCATTGCCGAGCTGCTCGGAGCACGAAAGTCGCTTGTCGTGGCAGGGAGCTTTGGTAAATCAAGCTGCACCGCTTTGGCGGCTCATGTTCTGCGCCATGCGAAAAAAGACCCCTCATATTTTATTGGGGCCGAGGCGCTAGATTTTCCGGATAATGGGCACCGCGGCAAAGGAAATGTCTTTGTCCTAGAGGGCGATGAGTACCCCGCTGCGAACTGGGATGACCGAAGCAAGTTTTTATTCTACAAAGCCAGTGCGCTTTTGGTGACGTCGGGCGAGCACGACCATGTAAATGTCTTTCCCACACTCACCGACTACCTTGCGCCGTTTGAGCAGCTTGTCGCGAGCCTCCCACCTGATGGTTTGATTGTCGCTTGCTGGAACGGGGCACACTTGGTTCGAGTCATGAAGGAGGCAAGTGCGCCCGTGGTCTGGTACTCCGGCACCGACACAGACGCGGACTGGTTCGCCTCGGATACTTTCCGCGAGGGGGGCGTCACCCACTTCACGCTTTGTCATCACGGCAATCCAATCTGCACGCTGACAACCCGGCAGCTCGGGGAGCACAGCGTGGAAAATACAGTTGGGGTAGCGGCACTGCTTCTGGAGCAAAAATTAGTGACACCCGAGGAGCTTGCTGCTGGGGTTGCCGCGTTCTCCGGTGTCCGGCGGCGGCTGGAGCGCCTCAACCCGGGCACCGAGCCACCGCTCTACAACGACTTTGGCTCCAGCTACGCCAAGTGTCGTGCGGGGATCACGACGATTCTGCAGAGTTTTCCGGGCAAGCGCGTGCGGGTTTGCTTCGAGCCCCACACGTTTAGTTTCCGCAACCGCGATGCGCTCCATTGGTACGACACTCTCTTTGCCGGAGTCGAGCGCGTCTATCTGTTCCAGCCCCCCGCGCACGGCGCTGCCACCCACACCCAGCTCACACAAGACGAGATCGCGGCAAGAATTGAGGCATCAGGAGTAGCTGTGACAGTTATCAGCTCCGCCGACGCACTTCTCAGCGCGCTCAAGGCCGATGTCTCTACCACTGCCGACGTGGTTCTCTTTGAGACCAGTGGCGGCTTCGACGGCGCGATCCCACGCGTGGCAGAATGGCTACGGCATAAATAAGCGCTTGGCGTAGGCGATGTCGGCGGCGAGGTGCTTCTCGGGGCCGCCCGGCTCGCTGTACTCCGCCGTGAGGCAGACCACGCCATTAAACCCGCGCTTCTTGAGGTTCTCCGCAACGGCCTTCCAGTCCGAGAGGCCTTCGTCACCCTTACACCAGAAAGTCTTCCACTTGCCATCGTCGCTGCGTTTTTTGTAGCCGTTTTTGAGGTTCAGCATCTTGAAGTGGGGGCCGTAGATCAAATCCAACGCAAAGCCCACGCTCTCACCCTCCAAAGCATTGTGCGCCGCATCCCAGACCGCCCCGATGGATTTGGGCGGAAGAGGCGCCAGCAGCGAACGCAGGCCAAACGCGTGCACGGGGACATTGCGCCCCGAGTGGTTCTGGAT
>NZ_JAYUPA010000181.1:0-6008 GCF_043760365.1 Armatimonas sp. | reverse complement strand
TCCAGAATACACGCGGCTAAACTTGCCGACTTGGATCATTGGCCCGGCTCTAGGCGTTGGCCCTCGGGAAGATAGGCCTGCGGATATCCTTCAGGTTTGGCCGGTGCGTGGTGATATGGAACGCTTACGCCCCGATGAGTTCAACGCCCGGATGGATAAGCTAGCCAGTACTCACTGCGTTTGAGTGCCTAGTCAGTAATCGTTTCAGGAACGGTCATGGATACTCCCTGCTCACCTAACCGAGAGTTTCCAACCCGATTCTTTAAGCCACGTCCTGATGTGAGCCGCCCTACGATCATGCAGGTGCTGGAGGAGCTAGAGGGATTGATGGGCCGTGGGCATAATTTGGCGAACGGTTGGCGATTGCCACCTAAGCGTTCCTTAAAAAACTTGGCGAATTGTTGGCGATTAGGTTGGCGATTTTTCGTGCCTGTGCAGGGACGCGGCACTAAGCTGTTGGCGATTAGGTTGGCAATTGGACAACTCAATCGCCCTCTAGGGAGGCTGGCATAAAGACGCGTATCGCAGGGATGCAGAGCCTTTCAAGGATTCTACAGGTACTATGTCTAAGTGACATCTGTAGTTATCAACAAGGATCGCGTAAGAATTGCCTAGTGCCGCTGTCACTTCCGAAAAGCAGGCTCCCATACCAGAGCAAGGACAGATTGCCGAGATTCGCCAGCGCCGCTACATCGTCACCGATGTGCGAGCGTCGGCTCTCCCGGCAGTAGCACCACTCGCAAGGCCACAGCACCTGGTAACAGCTACCTCCATTGAAGACGACGCTCTGGGCGAAGAAGTCCAGGTTGTCTGGGAGGCTGAGATAGGGGCACGGGTCTTTGAGCGTGTTGCCTTGCCCTCGCCCGTCGCTGGCTTTGACGATCCACGGCGCTTGGATGCGTTTCTGGATGCAGTGCGCTGGGGGGCGGCGTCCCAGGCCGATGTGCGCACTCTGCAAGCACCGTTCCGAAGTGGGATCAAGATTGAGGACTACCAGCTCGATCCGCTTGTTCGTGCAATCCAAATGCCGCGTGTCAACTTGCTTATTGCAGATGACGTCGGCCTTGGAAAGACCATTGAGGCGGGTCTCGTCTGTCAGGAGCTGCTGCTACGCCACCGGAGCCGCCGCGTTCTTATCGTCTGCCCTTCTTCCATCCAGATTCAGTGGCGCGATCAGATGTGGGAGAAATTTGGGCTGGAGTTTCGGATTGTGGACTCTGCATTGCTTAAAGAGCTGCGCCGCTCACGTGGTCTCTATGCCAATCCCTGGAACCACTTTCCCCGACTGATTACCTCGGTAGACTTCTTGAAGCGAGAGCGCCCCCTAAGGCAGTTTCGCGACACGCTGCCTCAGGATGGACAGCCAACCTACCCGCGCAAGTGGGACCTGATGATTCTGGACGAGGCACACAATGTCGCGCCGTCAGGAAGTGGGCGCTATGCTACAGACTCACAGCGTACCCGGGCGATTCGTGAGCTCGTACCGCATTTTGAGCATAAGCTCTTTCTGACAGCGACACCTCACAACGGCTTCCCGGAGAGCTTTGCTGCCTTGCTGGAGCTACTAGATAACCAACGCTTTGCCCGTGGTGTGCGTCCAGATCGGGCTCAGCTCGGGGCCGTGATGGTGCGTCGCCTGAAGTCCGATTTCAAAGACTGGAAGGGGGAGAATCGATTTGCGACGCGTACCCTCTACCCAATCGAAGTTGGCTATACGGATGCAGAGCGGGCAGCTCACGCAACCCTTCAAACCTATGCGGAGTCGCGCCTAGCTCGGGCGCGTGATGAGTCCGAGCGGGTTGCCAGTGAGTTTGTCTTAAAGCTCCTCAAAAAGCGGCTCTTTTCCTCCCCTGAAGCCTTTGCCCTGACGCTGGAGCAGCATGAGCGCTCTCTGGATTCGTCGCGCCGCCAATCCGCACCAAGGCCGACAGTGGGAGTACTGCGCCAGCAAATCGAGGCTACTGAGGAAGAGTTCGCCGACGATGACTTGTTTGAAGACGCGACATTATCCACGGTCGAAGTAGCATCACGACTTTTCCAATTAGTCACCCCGGAGGAGCGCCGTCTGCTGGATGAACTGCGCGCCTGGGCAAACAAGGCGCGAGGCAAGGCGGACAGTAAGGCTCAGGGGCTGTTGGACTATCTGCACGCCACGATCAAGCCTGGGGGAGTCTGGGCCGACACGCGTGTGATTCTCTTTACGGAGTATCGTGCTACCCAGCGCTGGCTGCTCAATCTCCTGATCGCCGAAGGGCTGGCACAGTCAGGGCGCTTGGACCAGCTCTTTGGGGGAATGGACTCTGAGAAGCGCGAGAAGGTAAAGGCGGCGTTTCAGGCAGACCCTAAAATCTCCCCTGTGCGAATTCTTCTTGCCACGGACGCCGCTTCGGAGGGGATCGACCTGCAAAACCACTGTGCCCGGTTAGTGCACTATGAGATCCCCTGGAATCCCAATCGGATGGAGCAGCGCAACGGACGTGTGGATCGTCACGGCCAGCGCGAACCCGAGGTGAAGATTTATCACTTTGTCCCAGCAGGCTATGCCGAACGCTTGAAGTCGATGGCACAGACCAAGCCGGGGGCTCTGGAAGGGGATCTGGAGTTTCTTGCCCGCGCCGCAGCAAAGGTTGAAAACATTCGCGAGGATTTGGGCAAGGTTGGCCCGGTTATCGCGAGCCAGGTGGCTGAGGCGATGTTTGGGAAGCGGACGCGCCTAGACACCGATCAGGCCGAGGAGAAGGCCCGACCGATCCGCGAGCTACTCAAGCTCCAGCGCCGTCTGGATGAGGAGATTCGTGCCTTCCGCGAGCGCCTCGACGAGACTCGCCAGGAGATGGGATTCATCCCCGAGAACATCGAGAGCATTGTCTCTATTGGGCTGGCGCTCGCAGATCAGCCACCACTGATTCTCACCAAGGTCGAAGGGATCGCTAGGGCTTTCCACTTACCTGCACTTCGAGGGAGTTGGGCCGATTGTGCAGTGGGGTTGCCACATCCGCATACCGGTGTGACGCGTCCTATCGTGTTTGACCATGAGGCACTCAAGGGGCGTGATGATGTGGTGCTTGCGCACCTGGGCCATCGCTTGGTGCAGATGTGCTTGCGGCTCCTGCGGGCTGAGGTCTGGACCAGCGATGATCGGCGAACTCTAAGCCGTGTGACGGCGCGCCAAGCATCTGGGCAAGCGCTAGATACCCCGGTGGTGCTGGCACATGGCCGCCTCGTGATTCTGGGGGCAGATGGTCAGCGACTCCACGAGGAAGTTGTCACGGCAGGGGGCGCAATCCGCGAGGGGCGCTTTGAGCGCATAGGTGTACAGCAAGTGGCTTCTGCTTCTCGTGCAGCCTTACCGAAACCAGCGCCAGACAACGTAAGCGAGGCTTTGGCTCGGCTCTGGCCTCAGCACGAGAAGCCACTGCACAACGCTCTGGATGCTCGCGCTCGCGACAAAACGGAGGGGCTGCGCAAGATACTGAGTGAGCGATGCGAGAAGGAGCAGGCCGATGTGGAGGCGGTGCTTCTTGAACTCAAGCGCACGATTGAAGCGAGCGTAAACCAGCCCGATATTTTGCAACTGGAGCTTGAACTCTTCACCAGTGCGGAGAAAGAGCAGTTTGAACTGAACAAGAACAGCCTAGTGCAGCGACTCCAACAGATTCCCGGCGAGATCGAGCGGGAGAAGGCAGCGATCCGCCGTCGGTTCGCCGAGCCTGAGTTTCGTCTGTTCCCTGTTGCGGTGACCTATCTTGTACCGGAGGGGCTACGATGAGTATTGCAAGGCAGCATGCGGAGTGGCTCTCGCTTGTTCCAACCTCAGGGCCGTTTCTGTCGATGGCGGTGCTGTGTCAGACTTTCCCACAAGGGCTCCCTGCACATGATGCTGAAGTGGGCCGCCTGGTTAGACAGGCGTTTGAGGAGTGGGAGAGCAATCCCAAAGACCCGGCGATTCACCATGCCTGGATTCGGTTTGTGCTCATGCGGGTTCTGGGACTCCCCGCCGAGGCACTCAAAGAGGGGCAAGGGCTTCCCAGTGGTCTGAAGGCAGAGAAGCCAGAGTTCGCTGTCACGCTTCGGCCTGACTTGGTGCTAGTGGGCCTCTCTCGGACGTCCGATAGCCTTGCATTTGATCTGCTTGACGAGGAACCGGAGAAGCCTGAGGAAGAATCGGCCTTGCCCCACTTGCTAGTGCAGACGTACCCACGAGCACAGGGGCTAGAAAAGCCGGTGAAGTCCGCTTGGACGGCCTCACCGACGACGCGAATGTCGGAGCTGCTTGCCCAAACGCGGGTGCCGATTGGGCTGGTGACAAATGGTGAGGAGTGGGTTCTCGTTCATCGGGTGACGGACACGACAGGCTTTGCGACGTTTGCATCGTCGATCTGGCTGGAAGAGGGGATCACCCTGCGTGCCTTTCGGGCCTTGCTCGGGCCGGAGCGGTTCTTTGGGCACCCTGACGAGAAACTTCTCAAGCTGTTGACCGAGTCCGCAGACGACCACGAGGAGGTAACCGACCAGCTCGGCTATCAGGTTCGTGCGGCGGTCGAGATGCTTGTGCAGGCATTGGATCGGATTGACCGTGAGCGCGGCGGAACACTGCTAAGTGGTGTGCCCGAGTCCGAGCTCTATGAAGGGGCGCTGACGGTGATGATGCGCCTGGTCTTCCTGCTCTGTGCTGAGGAGCGGGAGATGTTCCCCACTGAGGAGGAAGTCTACAACCGTCACTACGCCATCTCCACCCTGCTGGGGAGTCTGCGCGAGGCGGCGGATCAGCACGGTGAGGAGATCCTGGAGCGTCGCTGTGATGCCTGGAGCCGCTTGCTGGCGACCTTCCGTGCTATCCATAGCGGGGTTTCCCATGAGGCGATGCAGCTCCCTGCCTACGGTGGCAACCTGCTCGACCCCGAGCGCTTCCCTTGGCTCGACGGAACGCCACTCCCGCTCCATAACCGCACCGTGCTTCACTTGCTGGAAGCGCTACAAATCCTGCGTGTGAAAGTCCCCGGCGGTGGCCCTGCCGAGGCACGGCGGCTCTCGTTCCGGGCACTGGACATTGAGCAGATTGGGCATGTCTACGAGGGCTTGCTCGATCACACAGCGGTGCGAGCCAAGGAGCCGATTCTGGGCCTGGCGGGGACACGCGATAAAGAGCCCGAGGTGGCGCTCTCGACGCTGGAATCACTGCTTGCCAGAGGCAGAAAGGAGCTGCTGAAGTTCCTCCGCGAAGAGACGGGGCGGAGTGAGAAGGCGCTTGAGAACGCGCTCACGCCGGGGCCGCTGGACGAAGGGCGCTTGCTTGCAGCCTGTGAGGGCGATGCCGCGTTGCTAGCGCGGGTGCGACCGTTTGCGGGCCTGGTGCGCCTGGATGATTTTGATCGCTTTGTGGTGATTCCTACCGGAAGCGCCTATGTGACCGCAGGAACAACGCGGCGCTCGACGGGGACGCACTACACGCCGCGTTTTCTCGCTGAGCAGATTACCGCACGTACGCTGGAGCCGCTGGTCTACAAGGGGGTTGCTGAGGGAACCGCTCCTTCGCGTGAGACGCTAAAATCCCCACGGGAGCTTCTCTCGCTCCGTGTTTGTGATCCAACGGTGGGCTCGGGGGCGTTTCTGGTGGCGGGGTGCCGCTACTTGGCGGATCGGCTCTGTGAGGCATGGGCGCTTCTGGAGGAGCAGAACCCCGATGCCATTCTGATCTCGCCTGAGGGTGAGATGGCGACGGGCTCGCCTACCGAGCGCCTGATTCCGAAGGGGCTAGACTCCCCAGAGGAGCGTCAGATTCTTGCCCGGCGTCTGGTTGCCGAGCGTTGTTTGTATGGGGTGGATAAGAACCCGATGGCGGCGGAGATTGCGAAGCTGGCGCTCTGGCTGGTGACGATGAACCGAGGCAAGCCGTTTCACTTCCTGGATCATGCGATAAAGTCGGGCGACTCCCTGCTGGGGCTGCACTCGTTCGAGCAGCTCAATACCTGGTCGCTCGATGGCGTGGGGGAGGGGCTGGTTCTCAA
>NZ_JAYUPA010000180.1:0-6018 GCF_043760365.1 Armatimonas sp. | reverse complement strand
TGCACATAGGCACCGATCTCCTCGCCGTAGAAGTTGTTCTCAAAACCCACCGCCATCGCCGCTTTCACGCCGGGGATCGCGTTGAGCACTTCATCTATTTCCAGGGGCGAGTAGTTCACGCCGCCCCGAATAAACAGCTCCTTCAGGCGACCAGTGATAAAGAAATAAGGCCTGCCATCGGCACCCAAACGCCAGAAGCCTTCGTCGCCGGAACGGAACCAGCCGTGGGTAAACGCGCTGGCGTTGGCATCGGGGCGTTTAAAGTAGGCACGCATAACATTCACGCCCCGAATAACAATCTCACCCCGCGCGTTTTCAGGCAGCGCACAGCCGCTTTCGTCGTGGATCGCCATCTGGTTCTCGGGAAGCGGGATGCCAATCGAAGGAAAGCCACACTCCCATAGCCAGTGGGCGTAGTCGGGTTTATCAAGGTCTATTGGAAGGAAGCACGAATAGCAGGTGGTTTCGCTCAGGCCGTAGCCGTGCACCACACGTGTACCAAAAACACTATCGAAGCGCTTGGCGAGGTCCGTGGTCAGTGGCCCGGCACCGCAGATAAAGTGGCGGAAGTCCGGGGGAATGGCGATGCCGCTGGGGTGTGTCTCGCAGAGAAAGGCGAGAATGGTCGGCACCACGCTACACCACGTGCATTTCTCCTCGGCGACGGTCTTCCAAAAGCGGCTGGCGGAGAACTTTCGGTTTAGAACCACGCTGCCACCAGACACAAGCGGCGTCACCAGCGTGACGACAATCCCGTTCACGTGGTGGATCGGTAGCACGAGCATCGCACGGTCAGCCTCGGTGAAGCCATGCCACGCCGCGATCCCTTGCGCATCGGCAATGAGATTCTGGTGCTCCAGCACCACCCCCTTGGGTGCCCCCGTGGTTCCTGAAGTATAGACAATCAGTGCCTCGGTGTCAGGAGGTAGCGTCCGGTTGACAACCCCACGTGTGCAGTGAGCGAACTCCAGCTTTGTCACCACGGGGCAGGTCTTTACACGGTGTGCCTGCTCGGGCGGGGCAAAGGCCACTGCCACTTTTCCGTGCTCCAAAATATAGGCGATTCGCTCATCGTCCTCGGTGCTGTTCACGGGCACAACGGTAACGCCCAGAAACCACGCCGCGACATAGAGCAGCACGGTCTCGGGCGTGTTGCCGGTCAGTGTGGCGATTCGGTCTCCGATCTGGAGGCCAATGTCTTTGTTGAGGTGCTCCGCCAGAAAGCTAGCCTGGTACCAGAGGTCTTTGTAGCTCCACTGTTGCCGCGTCCCGTCGTCTGCAATGAACGTGAGAAACGGTGCCTCACTGCCCGCGCGAGCAAAGACCACATCGGTAAGATTCCGATAGCGAAAATCATACGGTGCGCTCAGCGACCGTGCGTGTTGGATCTGCGGAGAAAGCTCCGTGCTAAAGTTCTCGTCCGTCATTAGTCGAGGTTCCGTGAGATTATAGCATAAAGGGTGCTGATATTGCTACGACAGCACAAACAAATTGTGACTGTCCTAGTTTTCAGTGTCGTTGTCACAAACGGCTGCCATCACGACGTTAATTCTCACCATGAAAAAGATCGGCACGATAGTAACATTGGCATTAGCCCTGGGCGCGGCTTCCGGGGCACGGGCGCAGTTTGATAGCAGCTTCTCCGGGCGCGAGGAAGTTACCTACCAGGCGTTTTTCCCGTCGGATAAGATTAAGAGCTACCTTGGCAACGGCCCGCTCAATGGTCTCTCCTGGACACACCGACTGACGGAGCCTCCGAGTGTGGGACTGGGACGGACACTATTTCTGGACTGGGCGACAACCGGCGGCCAGACGACCCGCAACTTCCTGGCGGGTGGTCTGGGGGTTCAGTCGCAGGCAAGGCTAGGCACCGAGGGCACGACGCTCAATCTGGGGGGCGGCGTGGGCTGGTTCGGGACATTTGGCAATAACACCACATTCGATCCGGGCCGAAAAAACGGCCCAATTGCTCGTGTCACCGCAGGACTTCATGTAGCGGGAAATCTCATCCTAGAAGGGGCGTACTTCCGCTCACTTCGTGCAGGCGATGGCGTCGAAGGCACCGGCCTGCGCGTCGGGCTTCGGTTTTAACCTTCCTCGGTGTTTCGCCCCCATGAACGGGGGCGTCTTTTTGACGGCTTCGCCGACGCGAAGGGCGTTCCGCCCATACCGAGTTGATATGGCCGCTTGCGGCCTTCGCGTCCGAGACACGAGGACAATAAGACGCTCCCGTTCATGGGAGCGAAAAAAGGAATCCCCTCCTCAACTGTCGAAATGCGAGTCATGACAAGACTTGGCATTCAACTGATTATCTTTGGCAAGCGCAGCGGCGACGACCTGCCCGGCGTGCTGGCGGATGTAAAGACGGCAGGCTACGACGGCGCGGAAGTGGGCAACCCCACCACCAGTGTCGCCGCCCACGACTACAAGCAGCTCTTCGACGACGCAGGCCTGGCCTGCGCGGGCTACCACACGGGTGTGGGGGGGCTCACCGATCTGGATCACGTGCGGGAGACGGCGGCGCACATGAACATCGTGGGCGCAAAGCACCTCATGGCGGGTGGGAAGTGGCCGGACGCCGCAGGCTACGAAGACGCGGCCCACACTCTCAACGCGGCGGGTGAGATTCTGGAGAGTGAAGGGATATCGCTGTGCTACCACAACCACAACTGGGAGTTCTTTGACTTGCCCACGGGTGGCACTGGCATGGAGATCCTTCTGCACAATACCGATCCGGCTTATGTCCATTTCTGCTTCGACCTCTACTGGGTCGCCTGTGGCGGCGAAGACCTGGTGAGTTTTTTACAGTCCCACGGCCACCGAAGCAACTACCTGCACTACAAAGACGGCACGTTTGATCTGGAAACCAAGCTGCCTCTGACGTTTACCGAGCTGGGCAACGGGCAAGTGAAACTCATCGAGGCCACGCGCGTCGTCAAGACACTCAGCCCCGCCTGGATCACCACCGAGCAAGACCGCGTCGCGGAGGGCGGCGATCCGGCTACCTCGGCCAAGATCAGCGCGGAGTATGCGCGAAGCGTATTAGGGATTTAGCGCCTCGTGGTACCATAGGCCGTTATGCCGAAAGTTGCTGTTCTTCCCGGTGATGGAATCGGGCCTGAGATTGTGGCGGAGGCCGTCCGTGTCCTCCGCGTGGTAGCTCCCGACATCGAATTGTCTGAGGCGCTGGTCGGAGGCGCGGCCTACGACGCGACAGGGCATCCCCTTCCCCCCGAGACGCTGGAGCTGTGCAAGGCCAGCGATGCGGTGCTGCTGGGAGCCGTGGGCGGGCCGAAGTGGGACGTGATTTCGGACCCCAACCTGCGCCCTGAGCGTGGCGCGCTTCTGCCACTGCGCAAGCACTTAGGGCTCTACGCCAATCTGCGTCCTGCGATTTGCTATCCCGCACTGGTGGCCGCGTCCAGCCTCAAGCCAGAGCTGCTCGAAGGTGGGCTCGATGTGCTGGTCGTGCGCGAGCTCACCGGCGGGATGTACTTCGGACTCCCCAAAGAGAACGACGGCAACCGCGCCGTTGACACCTGCGTTTACACCAAAGACGAGATCGTGCGCATCGCCCATGTCGGCTTTCAGGCGGCGCAGAAGCGAGGCAAGAAGCTCTGCTCCGTGGATAAGCAAAACGTCCTGATGACCAGCGTACTCTGGCGTGCGACGGTCGAGGAAGTGGCAAAAGAGTACCCTGAGGTGCAGCTCTCGCATTTATTGGTGGACAACGCGGCGATGCAATTGGTGCGCTGGCCCAAGCAGTTTGATGTGATCGTCACCGAGAACTTGTTTGGTGATATTCTCTCGGATCAGGCCGCGATGCTCACCGGCTCGCTGGGCATGCTACCGTCGGCGAGTTTGGGGGCGGGCAGCTTTGGAATGTACGAGCCCTGCCATGGCTCCGCGCCGGATATCACGGGCAAGGGAATCGCCAACCCGCTGGCCACAATTCTCTCGGTCGCGATGCTCCTGCGTTATAGCTTTGGGCGCGAGACCGAGGCCAAGCGCATCGAGACGGCTGTAGAGGCTGTGCTAGAAAGCGGCCTGCGCACCCCCGATATCGCCCAGCCCGGCGAGGCCACCGTGGGAACACGCAACATGGCTGATGCCGTGCTTGGCAAGCTCTTGGCATAAAGATGCAAGCGCTCACAGTGCGACTTGCCACCAGTGCGGATGCGGTCGCACTTGCCTCCCTTACCACGGAGACATTCACACAGACCTGGCACGACCTGGTTCCCGCCGAAGATGGTGCTGGGTACTGTGCCACCGTTTTTTCTCCCGAAGCGCTTCATAATGACCTCGACCGCCCCTCGGTTTGCTATCTCGTGTTCGCTGGCTCGGAGGGGCTAGCAGGCTATGTGCGCCTCTCGTGGGGGCTTGCGCCCCCAGCGCCCCTTGAGATTCCATACCCCGCGCTTCTGGATCGCTTCTACCTCCAGAGCACCTGGCACGGAACCGGCGCCGCGCAGACTCTCTTACGGGCCGTCTACGAACAGGCACGCGACTATGGCATCGAGACACTCTGGTTGTGCCACCATCCGAGCAACGAGCGGGCGGGACTACAATGATATAGTTATGGTTCGTGGCATAAGGGAAGTAGGTAAGAACACTGAACGCTGAAAAGGCACTCTCACCCAAGCAGCTTATCGGAATCTCCCTACTGATTCTGGTATTGCTAGCGGGAGGCGGCTTCGTCTGGTTCACTGCCCCCACTCCCCTACCTACCTCGTCGGCTCCCGTGTTTTCTTTCGCCAATACAGCAGTTATCGAACTGACTATCACCCGCCGGTACACCACCCTGCCACCATCTCCTGCAGCTCCTCCTAGCCCCACTCCCTCTCCTAAGCCAGGGAAAATCTCCGTGCCTCCCCGTACCCCTATGTTGTCCCGAAAAAAAGCGGCGACACACATTCCGCCCGGTGCAGTCCCTGAGGAGGAGCTACGCAAGGCGGGAATTCCCACACAGCCTAGTGGAACGAATATTCCCATTCGTGTCCGTGCGCTCTTCTATCTTGATGTTTCTTCAGGGTGGGTTTGGAATGTGAAAACCCACCACTATGAACTCGACGCCACAGTGATGTACTTGATTGAGGCATCAACAGAGACTCACACAAGCCTCATTCGCTCTGGCTACGTGCATATCCCGTCCGACGCGGGTCGTTTTCAGAGCTCACTGCCACCCGCCTTTCGCAAGGAACACTTCGATGCCTACCCTCTGATCAAAGAGTACCCTGAGGCTCTTGAGGACATCATGCGGCGAAAAATACTGGAGGATCTTATCTTCGAATGGCAGTACGCTAACTCTCACAAATCAAAGAAGCCGTGATATAACAGTGCCGCAGAAACTTTCTTCTTTTTGGAGACACGTCGGGACTTCTTTCCATGGCCCAACATCTAGCCATTGTCACACACAATATTATCAAGGGGGATGGTCAAGGACGTGTCGCTCTTGCTATCGCCGAGCGTGCACTCCACGAAGGCTGGGACGTTGATCTCATTGCGCTCCGTGTGGAGCCGAGCCTACTGGAGAGCGGAGCAAGGCACATTCCCCTGCCGCTCAGCCACTTGGGGAAGAGAACCGCGTTTTTCCGTGGTATCGAAGGCGTCCGTTTCGCCGACAACTACCTGAGGCAGCAGGGCACGCGCTACGATGTGATCCTGGGATACGGATACACACTCACCTACCCGCACCAGGTGAACAACGCGCAGTTCTGCCATCATGCCTGGGGAAAATACGTCGCGACCAGCGGGATGGCGGAGGCCAGTGCCAAAACCCCTTATCAAAGGCTCTACACGGCCCAAAATAAATGGGGGGAACTCAAGGCATTCGCCCAGTCTGAAAGAATTATCTGCTGCGCGAATCGTGTGCAACAAGAGCTTTTAGAGATCGGGGTTCCTCGCCATAAACTCGAAGTCATTTTCAATGGCGCAGATCCCGATGAGTTTAGGACGACCCCTCTCCCACGGACGCAATTTGGCCTACCTGAGGGTGTCCCTATGGCCGTTTTTGCGGGC
>NZ_JAYUPA010000179.1:0-6024 GCF_043760365.1 Armatimonas sp. | reverse complement strand
GCAATTTATCGGTACGTGGCAGCGTACGAACGCCAGGCAACATTTCTTTGAGTGACATCACTTTTCTCCCCCACTATTGTATCGGTAAAGTTGGCACGAGCATGATTCTTGCGGGGCCGAGGAGGCCGGAGTCGAGAGGTTTATCGCCTTTTGTCCAGTAGCGCCAGGTGGTGAACGTGACGCGCTCGGTGGCGGGGCGGGGCTTGCCTTCGAGGAGCCACTTGGGCCAGGCCTTGATCGGGCCGGTCTTGCCGGTCCACTCGACACCCTCTTCTGGGGGGAGCTGCTCGTCGCCGATCAAGCGATTGACCCAGAGGTTAGTGACTTTGACTTCGAGTGTGTTGCTGCCAGGGCGCACTAGCTCCGTCATATCCAAGCGCCACGGGGCCTTCCAGAGGGTGCCCAGCGACTGTCCGTTGAGGAGCACGTCGGCGAAGTTTTTCACCACTCCCAGATCGAGAATCACGGTGCGGGCCGGGTCGGGCGTGTGCGTGAAGCTAGTTTTATAGGCCGCCGTGCCCGAGAAATACTTGGCATCGGGCTCGGTGAACTCCGTCCAGGAGACCAGTTTTTCTAGCGTGCGTGGTGCCTGACCGGGGAACGTGAGCTCCCAGCCGGTGAGTAGCATCTCGCGGAGCGCAGGGGCAGTGACTTGCTTGATCGCCCCGCGTGGGTCGGTGAAGGCGTAGGTGCCAGGCGTGTAGGCAAGCAGTTTGCCGCCCGTGAACGCGAACTCAGGGAGGGCGTTGTCGGGGCCGCTGCCCAGCAGAACGAGTGTCTCGTTCTCGTGGGCGGTCTTCTCTTTGGGCTTACCATCGAGCGTGTAGGAGATTTTCAGGTGCTTGACATGCAAGCTGATCGGGTCGCCAAAGAGCGCATTGGTCGCGGGAATCTCGGTCTCGCCTGCCGCGATTAGCTCTTTCACTTTTGCCGTCACGTCCGCGCCGCCCGCACCGTCGGTGGCCTCGTAGCGTGCCGAGAGAATCTCCAGCACGGGGGGCTTTGCGATTGCTGCCGTGCCACCCGTGCGCTCGATCTTGGTAAGCTGCTTGCCAGGCTTTGCATTTTTGCGAAACACCACAAACACGGATTCTGCGGGGCCAAGCTGCAGCGTGACATTGGTGTGGGTCTTACCGGCCTGCCAGAGCGGTGCAGCCTCGGTCGCGCCCGTCTCTGGGTGCCAGAGCTCAGGAGTGCGCCCCACAACGCGGAAGCCGACCGTGGCTTGCTGATTGGTGTAGCGCTGATTGCTCACAAAATAGATCTCGGCATCCGGCGTGCTCCGGTGCAGCCAGACAAAGGGCGTCGCCTTGGGAATGATCACATCGGGCGCGGGCAGCGCGGTTGTGAGTGTCGTCAGGGTGAGCTTCGCAGCGAGCGCTTTAACTTCGGTATCGCACGCGGGGTAGCCCACTAAGCTGGGAGACTTCTCCGGCTTGCGCCCAACAATCTTCGCGCCCGCCTTGCTGAGCTCCGCGAGCTTGGCCGTGGTCTGCGGCGTTAGCCACGTGGAGTCGGGGATCATGAGCACTTTATAGCGCGCGCCCGACGGCAAGACCAGCTCGCCTTTGTCCACTTTGGCCGTCATCAGTGCCGTGCGGTCGCAGCCGTCGTAGTCGTAGCCGGGCGGCAGGCTGGGGCGGTACAGATCGTTGGGGGCATCGTCGCCACAGAACGTCAGCACATCGGCCACAAAGCGCCCGGACTGCAAGAGATGCTGGCAACGAGCAACATAGGTCAGCCAAGTTGCGGCTTGCTTCCACCAGGTCTGTGTGCGCTCCAGATGCGAACCCCACGGCCCCATCGTCATTCCGGGCTTCAGATCAAGCCACGGCTGGTGGGCATAACGGTGGAAGATATAGCGGTTCACGCCCTGGCTAAACATCCGGTCCCCGAGCGCCTTGATGCCATACGGCTCCACCTGCCAGCGCCCCTCGTTCTCGCCCGCCGTGAAAGACTCCGCCCCCACAATCTTGCGGCCCATCACGTGAGCGCAGCTCGCCGCGATTTTTACGGTCTCGCCCGCACTACCACCGGGCACCCAGAACTCACCCATCAAAATATCGCCCTGCATCCCGATCTGCAGGTTATCAAACGGACCATTGCCATAGGGCTCGATGGAGAACTGCATTTTGTTCTCGTGGCAGAGCTCTTTAAAGCGCCCCGCATAGTTTTCCGCAAACAAATCCGCAATCGTGCGGCGCCAGTCCCACAAAAAGCGCTCAGACTGCTCGGCGCTCTCGATCACGCGCCCGGTGACCACGGGCATCCACGGCAAAGGATCGTAGCGGTGCTGTGCGATAAACGCACGGCGCAGCTTGGGGGTCCAGTTCTGACTGCCCATCTCGTAGGAGTCAATCAGCGCATTGTTCAGCGACTTGCCCACCAAATCCGGCCCCATATCAGTAAGTACCGGCGCGACACCCTTTTCCCAGTGCAACTCAATAGCCTCACGGCTCAGCTTGTCGCACTCTAGTCCACGGCCCGCCTCGGGCGCAGGGGCGTTCATGGCACCTGTGGTCGTGTGCCCCATGCGCAGCAGCACCCAGCTCCCGGCGGGCGCGTCCCAAGTCAGCTTGCCGTCGGGGGTACACTGTAAGACCACCACATCAGCCCAAGGAGTTGCGGCCTCGGTAGCCTGCCCCTCGCTGGCGGCCCCTTTGACATTTAGCCCCAGTCCATCGCCGCCCCGGTCAAAGAGCGCCTTGGCACGGATATTGGCGATGCGCGCCGTGTCGCCTGCTGCCGGGACTTTCACGGCTAGCACGGCGATATCTTTGTAGTAATCGGAGCGCTTGGTGGGCTCTTTGAGCTCCAGTGTCAGCTTTTTTCCGCCAACCGCAACCACCGTGCTCTCGGACCAAGTGAGCACCTGCATGGAAAACTCGGGGGTGATCCAGGGACCACCGGAGCTCGACCAGCCTGCGCAGTTATGAAAGCACAGCTCCAGCCCGACACGCTTGGCCTCTTTGGCGGCGTGCACCATCGCCTGCCGCCACTCGGGGGTCATGTAGAGCACTTTGCCCAACGGAATCCCCTGATCCACATTGAAGATCTGTGCGCCGCCAATGCCCGCCTGTGCCATCGCCTCTAAGTCCGCCGTGATGCCTTCGTGGGAGATATTACCGTTCATCCAGTGCCACCACGTATGGGGCCGTGCCGCCAGCGGCGGCGTCTGGAACGTCATGGCATCCACTACCTCCACGGTGGCCCCCTTGGCTTCGGACTCTTTTTTCTGAGCGAGAGCAGGTGTGGCAGCAAGCACAAAGCTAGTGGCGAGAAACGCGCGTCGGTTCATGCAGAGAGATTCGGCAAAAGAATCCTTTGTCCCTGCTCAAGCATCGCGGAAAATTCCCTGGCGGACGGTGACCACTCGGGCGTTACGCACAGCATCCAGTGGGATCGGGCCAAGGTCGGTGGTGGTGAGGAAGGTCTGACCGCCGCCGGTGAGTGAGAGCGCGAAGATCTGGTTACGGCGGCTCTCATCTAGATCCGAGAGGACATCATCTAAAAGTACAACGGGAGGCTCCCCAACCGTCTCCTCGATAAGCTGCCGCTCGGCGAGGCGCAGGGCGAGCGCGACCGTGCGCTGCTGGCCCTGGGAGCCGTAGGTGCGCGCATCTAAGAGCAGGCCACCCGGCGGGCCGATGCGAAACGTGAGATCATCGCGCTGAGGGCCAAGTGTGGTGACACCCCGCGCCGTTTCTTCCCGTCGTGCGTTTTTCAGCGCCGCAGCAAAGGCTTCCAAAACGCTCTCACTCAGGAGCGGGAAGGATGCCTGGTAGACCACCTCCAGCGTCTCCAGCCCCGCCGTGAGCGACTGATGGATCGGGGCCGCTAGCGCCGTGAGCCGGGTCAGCCATGCTCTACGCCGCTCGATCAGCTTGCTTCCGTGCTCGATCACCGGCACGGTCCAAGCCTCCAGCGATGCCACATCGCCGTGGCCGTGCTTGAAGTCCTTGAGCAAGCGATTGCGCCCTTCCAGTGCCTTTCGGTACGAGGCCAGCGCCAGTGCGTAGCGCGGCGAGAGCTGGCTGATCTCGTAGTTGAGAAATCTCCGGCGCTCGTCGGGCTCGCCGCGCACAATGTCTAAGTCCGTCGAGGCAAAGAGCACGGCATTGAGATGCCCGAGTAAGTCCGTGAGGCGTGGCTGCTTGCTCCCGCCCAGCTTTACTAACTTCCCCGATGTCCCAATGCCTCCCGCGCCAATCGCCAGCTCTAAGTCATACTCAATATCCCCGAGCTTCTGAACCTCCGCGCTCACCCGGGCCAGCGGCGCACCAAAACGAACCAGCTCCGTGTCGCGGCTCGTGCGGTGGGACTTGGTTGTGGCGAGGGCATACAAAGCCTCCAGCACATTGGTCTTTCCTTGCGCGTTCGGCCCCACTAAAACATTGAGCCCCGTGCCCGGGTTGAACTCCAGGCGCTCGTAGTTACGGAAGTCCGTAAGCTCCAGCCGGCTGACATGCATGGGCTACTCGGGCTTTCGTGCAAGAATCGAGAGCGTCTGTGGCAGCTTTGCGGCTAGCTCTGGCGCGAGATTGGGAAACGTGTCCCAGTACAAGTCCGGATGCTCCCCGAGCTTTTCGAGCACCAGCCCCGCCGTAATCAGCGCATTAATGAGCTGCGCGACCGTCCACTGCCGCTCGAATTTTTTCACCAGCTCACCCTGCTGGTACGCCTCCGGGATGTAGCTCGTCGGCCAGCCTTCGTCCTCGTAGACACGCGTGCTGAAGTAGTCGCCGTACTCCGCATCGAGCTGAAAGTGCTGCGCGTTCAAGTCCCAGACCCAGCTTACCGGGTGGCCGTCGAAGAAGTAGAAGTGCCCACCGGGCCTCAGCAGCCGCGCGATCACTCTGGCCCACGCCTCGATATCCATCAGCCAGCAGACCGCGCCGCGCCCGGTGTAGACCAAGTCCGCCGTGCCATTGAGTGAATCGGGCGTCTCCAGCACATCACTGCGTACCCACTGTGCGGGCGCACCCAGCGCCTCGCCGCGCAGCCGAGCCAGCGCGATCATGTCGTCGTTGATGTCTACCCCGATGACTTCACGCGCCCCGAGGTTCCAGAGCGAGAGCGTGTCGCGGCCTCCGGCACACTGCAAGTGAATCGCCCGGTCGCAGGGCATTAACGGGCGCAGAAACTCATACTCCGGCGCGACAAAGTTTGTCCCGCCCGAGCGCAAAAACGCCAGCGTCTGCTCAGTGTCGTCGGCGTAGCTCTTTGCGGCCTCACTCCATGCCTGCCGATTGTTTTCATGTTCTGGAATCATAGTGCCATTCTACAGCGTCAGTGCTTCGCAAACTTCAGGATCAACGCGAGTGGCAGGCCGATTTGGTCTTTCAGTTGCCCAAAGGTCACGGCCAGGCGCGTGTCCACAAGCGGCTCAGAAGCTGCTATGAGCGTGAGCTGGGCGGCGTAGGCGGCGTTGACGTAGTCCGAGAGCGAGTGGGGAATGCGTGGGATGCGGCATTCCTGGCCTCGCAAATCCGTGAAGCGCAGATACGGCGCGTGGTCTTTGCGAAAAACGGCGCTGGAGGCGGCGCGCTCTTGCGTGAGGCCGTGCGGGTGCAGGTCGGAGATGACCAAAATGCCGCCGGGCTTGAGCACGCGCGCCAGCTCGGTAAATGCGGCGTGCAGATTCTCGACGAAGCTCAACGTGAGGGCGCAGACGGCGGCATCAATCGTGGCATCGGGGATAGGAATGTGCTCCGTGAGGTCGCCCACGCCCCACTCAATGGGCAGCTCCGCTTTCTGCGCCTTGCGCTGCGCCACTTCCAGCATCGCGGGGCAAAAATCAACGCCCGCCACTTTTCGCGCACCAAAGCGCATCAACTGAATGGCGTAGCGCCCCGTCCCACAACCAATATCCGCCACGACCTTTCCCGCCACATTGGGCAGTGCCGCCAGAGTTTGTGTGGTCTCTAAAAGCAGCACCGGGCTGCCCGAGAGCCGGGCATCGTAGGTATCGGCGAGGCGGTCAAAGCCCTCGGCAGGAGAAAAATAAAGCGCATCGTCATCCAC
>NZ_JAYUPA010000178.1:0-6025 GCF_043760365.1 Armatimonas sp. | reverse complement strand
AGTGCGGAGGCCATGTCGTAGTGCGTGTCGCCAGACTTATCGTAGCCAAGGGAGCGCTGTCCAACGGCCTCCTCGGCGTGCGCCAGAGTGATGACTCCGCTCTGTGCCAGTGCTGCCGCCAGCTCCAGCGCCCCGAGTGCCGAGCGTGCATCGCCAGATGCTGCTGCCGCTAGAAAGCCAAGTGCTTGGGGTTCGAGTACGAGTGACCTTGCTCCCAGCCCGTTTTCAGCATCGGTCAGAGCCCGTGTTAGGAGCGCCGAGAGATCGTCCTCACTCAGCGCCTGGAAGGGATAGAGCCGTGCCCGCGAGAGCAGGGGCGCATTGACAGAGAAATATGGGTTTTCCGTGGTCGCGCCAATCAAGATCACCGTGCCGTCTTCGACATGGGGCAAGAAAGCATCTTGTTGCGCCTTATTGAAGCGATGGATCTCATCCACAAACAGAAGCGTGCGCTGCCCGTAGGCTTTATGGCGCTCCCGTGCCGCCTCGATAAGCTTACGCACTTCGGCGACTCCCCCCGTGACGGCAGAAAAGCTCTCAAAGTGACAGCGTGTCGTGCGTGCGATCAGCGACGCGAGGGTAGACTTCCCACAGCCCGGCGGCCCCCAGAAAATCGCGGAGCGCAGCTCGTCACGCTCAATAGCCTGCCGCAGCGACTTCCCGGCGGCGAGCAGATGTGCCTGCCCAGCCAGCTCATCCAGGAGACGAGGGCGCATACGAGCGGCGAGGGGTGCATCCTGACGCAGTGCAGCCTCCCCGCTACTTGGAGAGAGTGCTTCCGAAACGGTGATTACGGGTGAAAAAAGATCCATTCCTGCGCCGAATTAAGTATGCCCCACTGTTTGCCTATCTAAACCAGTTTAACATATACTTAGAGACAATGCGCCCCTTTGTTCGTTACACCCTCCCCCTCCTGATCTGGATGAGTTTTATTTTCATGATGTCGGGCGACACGGGATCCACCCAGCACACCCGACCTCTTATGCGTAGTATTCTGCGCAGGCTCGCCCCCTCGCTGGCGGCGCAGCTCACTCCCACTCAAGTGGATCGGATTGATTTTAATATTCGTAAGACGAGCCATGTTCTGGAATACTTGCTCCTCGCCCTCTTGGCCTACCGCGCCGCGCGGGGCGGGAGCCCCCACTTTCGCAGCCGCCACGTGCTCTTCCCTCTGGTGCTGGGCATCGGCTTTGCCGCCAGCGACGAGTGGCATCAGAGCTTTATTCCGTCGCGCTGGGGAGTCGCCGCCGATGTGCTCTACGACAGTTTCGGGGTCACTCTGGGAACACTGCTCAGCCAGTGGCGCGAGCAGCTCCAGCGAGAAAAACAAAGCGGGCCCGCCCTCAAAGAGAGCGAGCCCGCTGGGAGTAAATCCTCCTAGCGTTTATTTTCGGCGGCGCAACAGAGGCAGGCCAGCCAGACCCAGTGCGGCCAGAAGAAGTGTCCCCGGCTCGGGTACGGAGCTCACGCCGCGCCCTCGACTCGTCACCGCGCCTGTCGGTGTCAACAGAGTTCCTGTCTCTAGCGCCGTCGCACTCTCCTCGGTTTCTACCGACACGGGCTGCTTCACGGAGCGCACCACAGCGCCCGCGATTCCAGCAAGCGGCAGAAGCGGCAGTCCTGTGCGAGCAATCTTGTTGAGCGGTCCTGGAGCGGGTTTGGGCTCAACAATAGGCTTGGGAGTCGGCTTGACAGTGGGTACTACCGGCTTGGGAGTCGGCGTCACAAAGACCGGATCAGGGGGCAGGTTTAACGCCACTTCGCCACCGGGGAGGCCTTCCAGTCCCGCAGGGGCGCTCAGGTTAGAGGCCACTTGCTCAAGACCACTGGGAACTTTTCGGCTGCTCACCGTACTGGGCTTGGGCTTCTCTTTAAGCACAGGTGCCTTGGGCGAGAGGGGGTTGGAGCAGATCCACTTCAGAACCGGGTTGCCATCACGGGTCGCCCAGACACGGGTTCCCTTCTTGAGCGACATTTTCTTGCCGTAGATCAGGCCCGCTTTTGTCACACCGTAGTTGGTTACCGGCGTATCCTGGGGCAGGATGTAGGGAACCAGCGCATCTTCCACAAAGCTGACGACGCGCTCCTCAGGCAGACCGAAGTGCTTGGCTATATTGCTGCGGAAAATCTTATTGGTCTTCAGGGACTCCACCAAAGCATCGGTAGTGAGCACAGGCTCATTCAGAAACCGATCTCGCCCCGAAGTAACACGCTGAGACGTAAAAGCGGGCAACACCACTCCCGAAGGAGCACTGCTATCTCGACGCTGTGCATACGCCGTATTCGTGTTCAAAACACCCTGCACGAGGATCAAACTCAAGATTGTATAGGTATTAAAGAGGGTCTTCATTTAGGTTTCTTCCCTTGTCGTTGAAGAATATCACAAAAAGCCTGCCACAAATTCGGGCACGATAGAAAACCAGTATTTATACTGCCTCAAACCCGTATTTTTACCACTGATTTAGTTTATTAGTTTATACAGTCCAGCACTAATGTCGGAACGCGCACTAGGCTCCTGCCGATCTCAAGCGCAGCAATAACCTCGGCCTGAGCAGCCTGAGCGGCCTCAGCATCCCGAGCATGAACACGTGCGAGAGTCTGCCCAAGTGCCACGGGCTCGCCCACCTTGATAAAGAGCTCTAGCCCCACGGACGGGTCTATAGCGTCCTCTTTGCGCACACGCCCCCCGCCCAACCGAACAACCAGCTCACCGAGAGCTTGCGTGTCAATGCGTTGGAGATACCCCACCTCGGTTGCAACAATCGGTTCAATGTGAAGCGCCTGAGGGAGCGGCGTTTTGCTCTCTCCTCCCTGGGTCGCCACCAGTGCCTCCCAGACACGCCTCGCGGCCCCGGACTCCAGCGCACTTTGTGCCCGCCGCCGCCCCTCTTCAAGCGCAACTCCCTGCGCCAGTGCGATACCATGCGCCGCCAGAACCAGGCATAGCTCCCGCAAGCGTGGCTCCGCCTGCGCCGGGTTTGCCAGAAGCGCACTCGCCTCCTGCACTTCCAGCGCATTACCAATCGTGCGCCCCAGGGGCTGGCTCATGTCCGTCACCAGCGCCGTCGCCCGCCGTCCGTTTGCAACCGAGCCCGCCACAAGTGCCTCCGCCAGTGCCACTGCCTCGGCCTCGGTCTTCATGAGTGCGCCACTGCCCACTTTCACATCAAACAGAAACGCCGGAGCCCCTCCCGCCAGTTTCTTGGAGAGAATCGAGGAGACAATCAGTGGCAAGCACGCCACGGTCGCGGTGGCATCGCGCAGTGCATAGAGCTTCTTGTCCGCCGGTGCCAGAGTCGCCGTCTGCCCGACGATGCACGCGCCAATCGCCCGCACCTGCGCGAGCATCTGCTCCGTGCTCCGCTCCACAGAGAACCCCCTAATTGCCTCTAGCTTATCGAGAGTCCCTCCTGTGTGCCCTAGCCCACGCCCGCTCATCTTACAAACCGGGACGCCCGCCGCCGCCAGAATCGGGACGACGATCAGGCTGGTCTTATCCCCGACCCCACCGGTGGAGTGCTTGTCCAGTGCGCCCGGAAACTCGGAGAGATCAAGCTGTTGTCCGGAGCGCGCCATCTCTGCGGTGAGCGCCGCCGTCTCCGCCGTGTCCATTCCCCGCAGATAGATCGCCATGAGCAGCGCGGCGGCCTGGTAGTCAGGGATCGTGCCCCGTGTGTAACCGTCAATGAAGAAGGCAATTTCATCGGAGCTAAGTGCCCCGCCATCGCGCTTTTTGGCAATAATCTCAGGGACATGCATGGCGATTAGCATACCCTGTCTTCCCCCGTCGTTTTACCCTGCCTTCACCTGTCAGTTCCTGGAGCCAGCCCGATTCCCCCCGTATGATGGCATCATGCTTCGCTGTGGAACGAAATTTATGAAAAAAGCCTTTACCCTAATCGAACTCTTAGTAGTTATCGCCATCATCGCGATACTCGCAGCAATCCTCTTCCCTGTCTTCGCCAAGGCGCGGGAGAAGGCCCGCCAGATAAGCTGCACCTCCAATGTCCGCCAGATGGGGACGGCCTGGATGATGTATGTCCAAGACTACGACGAGAGCTTTCCCCCCAACAACTCGCCCACAGCAGCGAATGCCGAGTGGGTGCTGCGGCCCGGTGCGGCGTTTCCTTGCAAGCCCTGCCGTCCCATTCACAGAGTGACGGGCCAACCCTACGATCCCCGTGTGTTTGCGATGCCCTACGTCAAAAACGACCAGATGTTCCGCTGTCCCAGCGATGTGGGGATTCCTCGGAGCATCGCTACCGAGCCTACTCTAGGCCAACCGGTCTGGAAGGGCGAGGGTTCCAGCTACTGCTTGAACACCGTAGTCACCCGGCTCGCGACGTTGGCAGCCATCCCGGAGCCTGCCGATACCTACATGGGCGCGGAGATTTACGGCTGGCACGGCGATGATGCAGCGAACCGCTGGAACGTGGCAACGGGCCACCCGAACCGGGTCGCGTACTTCGTAGACGGGCACGCCAAGATAGTGGGGGAGGCCTTCATCAAGCTACAGTGCTTGCCGCCTGCCGCGCCCGGAGTGGGCCTTGTTCCCTAAAAAGGCGCTCGGTGCCCTCTTAGCCCTGCTGCTGATCGGCTGTTCGAAATCGGGGGGACGTGTGCTCGGAACCGAGCCCGCTGTCGCCCCGATTGCTCTCGTCTCCACTCTGAAGACAGCGACCGGGCCGGTGACACTCGCGGGAACCATGACAGACAAGTGCCCCACGGCAGCGTGCTGGTTTCATCTCAAAGACGCGAGCGGAATCGTCAAAATTGACGTCGCTCTGGCGGGCTTCACGGTCGGTGATATTCCCGATGGCGCGGCACTGCGCGTCTTCGGCAGCTACAACAAAGACACCGGCGCGGTAGAAGCCACCGGGCTGCGCTGGTGAAAAAGAGCATTATCGCCCTTGCTGCGGTTGGCCTGGTAGGAAGTGCTCTCGGACTCGCCTATCTCCTCTACAACGATGACAGCGATGTCAAGACAACCTATGCCCGACCCGATGCGTTCCCCCAGCACAGCCAGCCGATGGTTCCCTGGCGCGCACCCAAGACAGACATGACCGCACTCTTTCCCGGTGCCCCGGTCCCCGATTCCAGCGCCCCCCAAGTGATCGCGCTCTCATCGAAGCGGGCGGAGCTGGTGAAGCGGCTCGGCAAAGAGACTCCGCTCGACTCGAATGCCCTGTATGTCTACCTGGTGGAGGGCCACGGCGCTGTCCTCCTGCGGCGAGCGGCGGGTGAGTTCGGGGCTATCGAGGTCGTGCTGGGCGTAGAAAGTTCAGGAAAGATCGTCGGTGTCCGGCTCCAGCGTCACCGAGAGCCGCCCGAGATCGCGAGTGTGCTCACTGCGCCCGCATTTCTGGCGAGCTTTTCGGGTAAAACAGCTCAGAGTAGCTTCGAGCTCCCCCCAACGACTCCCCTCGTCGCCGAGAAATCGGCGGGGGCGGTCTTGCGAGCGGTTCGCGCTCTGCTCATAGAATACGATGCTGGCACTCGCACTTAAAAACCTCACCCGACGGCCCTTGCGCTCCTTGCTGACGCTGAGTGGGCTGGCCGGTGCGGTCGCTTTTCTGAGCTGCCTGCTTGCCTTCTCAGAAAGCTACCGGAGCGGGCTGCGGCGTGAGCTGGACGGGATGGGAATGCAGCTCATGCTTGTCCCGCTGGGCTGTCCTTTCGATGCCGCCGCACAGGTGATCAAGGGGCGGTCGCTGGAAACATCGCTTCCCGAGAGTGCCCTGGCACTCGCCCGGCGCGACCCGGCGGTCGCGCTTGCCTCCCCGATCTTCGCCGCCGCTTTGCCCCGCCCCGCACTGGGGCGAACGGATCTCTGGGTGGGGGTGGACGAGACGACCCGGGCGATGCGCTCCTGGTGGAAGCTAACCGCCGGGCACTGGCCGACTCAACCCGACGACGTTCTGCTGGGTGCCGAGGCGGCGATCACGGAGCTGCGCCAGCCAGGCGACAGGTTCTACAGTCCGGAGACAGGGCGCACTTTTACGGTCTGCGGCGTGCTTACCCGCAG
>NZ_JAYUPA010000177.1:0-2165 GCF_043760365.1 Armatimonas sp. | reverse complement strand
CGTGAACAGCAACTGCCCGTAGCCCGTGCTTGTACGCTCAATCACACCAAGGCTCTCTCCAACCTCACCAAGACTTTTCCCAAAGGCAAGAAATGCCCACGGATCTATTGTCTCGACATCACTGTCATCGGTGCGTTTCTTGGGAGCCTGAACCAGGAAGATCGGTTCGCGTTGCAGAAGCTCCTTGTTCGCTACCCAACTTTTGATGTACTTGCTGAGTGTTTTGATGAGATCAAGGCCATGAGGTGCCAGAAGATCATGAAGTTCTTGGAGGTTTTGTGGAGCCCACTGAATGACACCGTGCGTGACGGGAGTAGCGCTACCTAGCGGGATCGCGACGTACTGGGCAGGCTGCCCGCCAGCCCGTTGCTCGGGTTCAGCAACAAGAATGAGTCGCTGACCTTGCTCCGTGGTTGGGTAACAGAAGAGTGGCTCCGGTGTTTGTTGTGCATTGTCATAGGCTCCAGCAGGAAGGATAATTGTCCCCTGAACCCCCATCAGCAGTGGCTCCAATGGTTGATCATCGCGATGCAGCTTCCCCTCTGATGTGAGGGAGAGCCATTGCCGAAGCCGCTGGATAAATCTCAAGGCGCTCCAGCGGTGTTTCTCCTCATACCACGGAGCGTCTGTCCAGCAGAGGGACACAGGATCACCACGTTTACCCAGGTTAAGGTGGGGCACATCTTGGCGAAAGTTTTTTCTGAGGGCCAAAACCGCTGGGAGTTGGTCGTCGTTTTCGGAGAAGATAACGGCAAGATACTCTCGGTACTTAATTCCGTGCATTGGAGATTGAGGGATCTCCGGCTCAGTCTCGAAAATGACGATCTCCGAATACGGCACTCCTGGTGGCTCCGCTGAGCCGTCAATAGCGCGGCACTCCAGCAGAACTGTGAAAAGCTCCGGCCCCCTTGTTTGAAGGAGTTCTACGACGCCTTTTGCGCGAGGAAGCCTGAGCTGATCAGACTCTACGATAGAGCCAGGTAACTCATGAAGATTCTGCTGCATCCCCTAGCCTCGTGAACCAAAGGGGCGACCAATCACTAGTAGCCCCAGAGTGAGCATTCCAAAAAGCGCGATCCTATCCAAATCCCAAAAGCCTGCTCTGGAGGCCGGAGTTGAGATAGCTCCACCTGGTCCAACAGAACCAGATTGCATTATGAGCTTTGGTCCCAGCGAGGTGATCTCGAAAACCATCTCTTCGGGCTTTGCCTTTGTAGGGAAATCGGCAGTCACCACGTACTTACCCTCGATCTCAGAAGCACGTTCCTTGTAGTAATCTGCGGCACTCTTGTGTGGAGGCATCTTCTCCACGCAGTCGCTGGGAATGGACTTGCTGGTCGAAACTAAATAGCCTCCACTGCCTCCCTGCTGATAGAGCCAGTCCACTTCGTCAATCGGAGTAATAGCGCCGCAACGCTCACCGCCAGCATTCAAACTCTTGTAGCTGCTATGGTGAGGGACGTTGTTGATGTCCCAGCCGAGGCGTGCCTCGTTTGAGTGGTACTTACTAACCTTGACGATATCGGAGATCACGTCGCTATCTACGTCGGCACTCAAAATCAGCCGAGTATCACGGTTACCTTCTTGGAAAGTTGCCTGAACAAAGATCGCGTTGTTATTTCGGCTCTGTGGTGCGCCATCGCCTTGACGCATGGCAAACGGCGAGTGGACGAAGAACTCAACTCCCTCAGTACCTTTTTTCCAGTTAGGAACATAGGTGCCAGCATCTACGATTAGGCCCTCGACGTCTTTGGGATTTACCCCTCTGGCTTTTAGCCAATCATCGAGGCTACCCGGTCTTGAGAAAACCTTGATTCCCGACTTTTCCTTAGTGAGCCGATGAATGGCCTCCTGGCGGATGACACGGGCGCTATCGTCTAAGCCCGTCTCAAGGATTGCCGCCGCTGGCACCCAGAGATCCCCGATCTCGACCCTTCCCTGCCCCTGGTACTTCTGGGCATGGTTGAAGTAGAAGAAATCTTCTGCGCCATCACAATGGTCATCGTCTAGGTGTGTGAAACAGACAACCTCGGCAAGAAGTTTGCCGCGCTTAATGAGGTCAGCCTTGATATTGCCTGCGAGATCGTACTTTCCGTTTCCGGGTTTGAAGCGATGGCAGAAATCAAAGAGAATACGGGCCTCACTACTAAGGGTGATGCGGCAAC
>NZ_JAYUPA010000176.1:0-2165 GCF_043760365.1 Armatimonas sp. | reverse complement strand
CGTTTTTATCCACATACGCCGCCCAGTGCTTGGGGAGCTTTCGGCTCTCATTGGGCCAGCCGGGTTTACTGCGAGCCGTTTCGTCCCCCCCGATCACCAGCATATCAAGATCGGGCTCTAGGAAAATAGCGGGAATCTCGTGGTGACGGCTTGCGTGACTTATTTTCCCGGAATAGCTCAGGCGGTATTTGACGTGCGCGATATCGCCCATTAGCGTGATCCACTGCTCAAAGATCGCCTCGGGTAAGTCTGTGCAGCCGGCCCAGTTGCGCCCCATGCTCTTGGCGTAGAGCGTCGTTTTTGTCTGCTTGAGTTGCAGCACTTTCGCCGCCGTGCCTTTATAATCCCCGCCCTGTACCGGGTTCCAGCGCCAGGGCTGTTTCCCCCAGATCGAGCCGTCGTCGTCGCCGTAGTAGCTCTGCTGCACTAAGCGCCCATGATCCCAGTGGTTGAGCAAGTTGCGCTCAGACTTCGACAGCGAGAGCCAGCCAATCGCCGCCCCCGACGACACTTTCACGCCAAGGCGAATCTTTCCATTATCGAGATACGCCCATTTTTCGGGCGCGGGCAGCTCCCCAGCAGGCTCGGTGTCTTTCAGACCTGCAAACTTCCACTCACGAATAAGCTTTCCGTAGGTGTCCTTCAACCGCAGCCACGCAAGCTCGATCTCACCACGCCCCTGAAACGGATCGAGCCGTAGCCCCGTGAGCGCCCCTTGAACGGGTAACTCCGCGCGTAGCTCCTGCCATTTTTCGCCGGGGGTGTAGCCCACTCGGGTGCACCGGGAAGGCGCGAACGCACCACTCGCATCGCTCCAAAACACTTCAGATGAGCCCTGGACACGCGTTTTCTGTCGCCACTCCAGAGTTAGTGTGCCACTTGCAGCGATCGCTTCCGCCAGCACAATAGAGGGATCCTCCCCCACCGAGCGCATCACAAGGCTCCCCTTACGCACTCCCAGAGAGCAGTCATGTTCCGCCCGCCAGCCACCACGCTCTTGTTGTTTCATAATCCCAGCGTACCTGATTCAGGTGTATAATTCAGGCCATGTCTTCCCGTTTTGAGATCGGCAAAACCAACCGAGAAGTACCACGCGCTGCGCACTCTTCTGGCCAAGTGGCAGCCTGAGGGCAAGGCACTCCCCGGGATTCCTGAGCCGATGCCCCTCATCTCAATCCCGGAGGTTGTACTGACAGAACACGCGCCGCTCTTTACCAATCTTCCCCGCGCCATTCGCGCTCAGAAGCCCGCCGCGATGGAGACCTACGACATCGGCTTTGGCGCGATGCTCTACCGCACCACACTTCCCGCCGGTCCCGAGGGGATTCTCAAGCTAGAAGCACACGACTGGACCCAAGTGTTTCTGGAGGGCGAGCGCGTGGGCGTACTGGATCGGCGGCGCAACCAGTCCACCCTGCGGCTGCCCATGCGGGAGAAACCCACGCAGCTCGATGTGCTGGTCGAGGCGATGGGCCGCATTAACTTTGGGCGCGGGATTCATGACCGAAAAGGCTTGGTCGGTGAGGCTAGCCTGGACGGAGAAGCACTCACGGGCTGGGAGGTCTTCCCGCTCCCTTGGGGTGAGTCGCCGCTGCCGGGCCTACGTTTCTTCGCCAATATAGTGATGGAGGGCCCCGCGTTTCATCGGGGAACCTTCACGCTCTCCCAGACAGGAGACACCTATCTTGAGATGCGCGGCTTCCGCAAGGGAATGGCATGGGTCAATGGCCACGCGCTCGGGCGGTTCTGGCATATAGGGCCGCAGCAGACGCTCTACTGCCCCGGCTGCTGGCTCAAAAAAGGTAAAAATAGCGTCATGGTGCTGGATCTTGAGACACCTACAAAAGCCACGGTCACCGGTCGCACCACACCAATTCTGGATGAAGTTGTGGTGGATACTAGCCAGCGCCACCGAAAACCCGGTCAGACGCTTCGGCTTGACGGCCTCATGCCCACTCACACCGGCACATTTGGCTCCGGCGGCGAGTGGCAGGAGGCGCGCTTTGCCACCCCAACGCGAGGTCGCTATCTGTGCTTGGAGGCGCTCAGCGCCCAGGATAACAGCGTCTATACCACTCTGACCGAGCTGGAGCTGATCGGCACCGACGGCAAGGCAGACAATATATTTGATCTCCAACCTGTCACCTTCTGGCACACCGCCTGGA
>NZ_JAYUPA010000175.1:0-6045 GCF_043760365.1 Armatimonas sp. | reverse complement strand
CACATAATTCCCCAATCTCTCCCGACATCTTAGTTCTCCCTCTACGAGCCACCTATCAGAGAGCGATGTGAGGCACGATTTAGTCTAAACGCGAATTTTTATGAGGATATGAGGATATTAGGTACACTACCGCCCGGAAAACATTTCCAAAAAAAGATGAAACTCTGACACTAATAAGGGGTCTTAGAGGGTTGAAACGGCAGCACAGATCACTTAGGACAACGAAGAAGATGGGAAGGCAACGTGGAAACTACCCCAGCTTCGAGAAAGCCCCTAGTGCATCTTAAAGTTGACCGATACTCTCGGAGGGAATTTTAAACATGAAGAAAGCGCTTCTCGCAACCGCAGCACTGGCACTTACCGTCGCTCCGGTTATGGCACAGGACGGTCCGTTCAAGGACGTCCCGAACGACCACTGGGCCTACCAGGCAATTGACAAACTCGCTCAGCTCAAGATTATCCTTGGCGATCCGGACGGTCTCTACAAGGGCAAGCGTACGCTGACCCGCTACGAGATGGCCGTGATGCTGGCTCGTCTGCTGGACATCCTCGACAGCCGCTACGTCCGCCAGCCCCTCGTCCTGCCCGACATGAGCGGTTTCGCCACTAAGGCAGATCTCGCTACAAAGGCGGACAAAGACCACTCACATGGCGTTGGCGGCAATACCGGTAGAGATACCTTTGATCACTCCACGCTCGCTACCAAGAGCGATATCGCCGGTATGGTGAAGAAAGCGGATCTGGATCTGATCCGTAAGATGGTTGCGGAGTTCCAGACAGAACTTACTACCCTCGGTGTGGATGTGGACGCAGTTAAGAAGCGTCTTAAGAACCTAGAAGATCGCGTTTCGAACCTTGAGGCAGAGTGGAAGAAGCGCCTTAAGATTGGTGGCGGCTTCAATACCTACGTGCGTGGCAACTTCCGAAATGGCAATGCGGCAGCGGGTATTCCCGTCACCGGGTTCCGCGACAAGGACGGCTTCACAGTAACCCGCGGTCCTGGTACGAGCGGCCGCGTTCTGGCCGACACCCGTGCCCTGCACGACCTCGACCTTAACCTCAAGGCCACGCCCAATGAGAATGTGACTTTCGAAGCCAATCTGACGGTGGGTAACTATCTGCCCTACCTCGGTGGCGGTATGGGTGTCCGCTCTGATCGTGGTGCAGCTAGGGTCAATCAGGACCAGGCAACGACCCTCTGGTCCGCTCACATGAGCACCAGCACCAGCCTGCCCATCGTTGGCAGCACCGGTGTGACGGTTGGTCGTATCCCCACCATGTTCGGGGACTACACCTTCAAGACTCCTGATCAGGACTCGTACTTCACCAACCAGAAGACCGATATGGGAACTATACCCACGGATGGCCTTCGTTCAAACTTCCGCCTCCATGGCATCAATGTCACTGCCCAGGCAGGTAAGGTGAACCCGGTCAGCTATGGCCCGGCTTCAGCAAACCTCGCCCCTGGTGTGATGGCAGGTGCATTCCGTGGTGGCTACGTGGGCGGCTTGAACCGTGCCAACACCATTGGTGTGTTCGGCCAAGCAGGCCGTGTGGGCGCGATGAGCGTCAACCAGTTCGCCGGTGGTAGCGCTAACGTGAACATCAATTTGCTGACTAAGTTCAACGTCAACGCAACCTACCTTACCTTTGGTGGTGGATCTCAGGCCGTAGCGGGTGCAGCAAATTTCGATACCGTGAACGTTCTCGCGGCCGATGTCTCTACCCGCCTCCTGGGTCTGAACCTTGTTGGTAAGTATGCCAAGTCGGACACCCGAATCGGCTCCAAAAACGTAACGACCAAGAATAATGAAGCGATGGATATCAATGCTCAAGTGGGCAAGGGTAACTTCATGCTGACCGGTGGTTACCGTAATGTCGGACCGTTCTTCGGCGCTCCGGGCGCTTGGGCTCGGGTGGGTTCCTTCCAGAACCCAACCGATATCAAGGGTGGCTATGGAAAGGTTTCCTACAACCTGTCCAACCGTATCGAGCTGATGGGCTCTGCTCAAAACTACACGGGCACGGGCAAGGCGGGCCTCGGTGGTCTGGCCACTACGGACAAGATCGAAAACCTGGGCTTAGGCCTGAAGCTGCAAGTAACCGGCCCCTCCTCGCTGGAAGTTTCCACCGAGTCAACCGATTACACTCGTACGGGAACTGCTGCGAAACCGCGTGAGATGTTCACCAACATCGGCTACCGGTTCGACTTCAACCCGGCGAGCACGTTCCGTCTTCTCTACCAGATCGCGGACTACAACGGACGCAGCAACGTTGCCTTCAACGGCTCCGCGGCTGCAACCGAAAACGTCCAAAAGGGTGGCGTCGTCGCGGGACAGTTCTCTGTTCGCTTCTAAGTAAGCCCTCTCCTGACAGTGGCCCCCGGCACATGCCGGGGGCCTTTTTCGTGCTATAATAGCCACAGTTTCAAAGGAGTGTTTTCGATTGGATACCAGTGAATTCCGCAACGGCCTCTCTCTCATCTATGACAACGATATCTACACCATCGTGGATTTCCAGCATGTCAAGCCGGGTAAGGGAGGAGCCTTCGTCCGCTCAACCCTCAAGAACCTACGCACGGGACGTACTTTAGACAAAACCTGGCGCGCGGGGGAGAAGATGGAAGCGGCTTATCTGGAGAGAAAGCCAATGCAGTATCTCTACGAGCAAGACGGTGACTACTTTTTGATGGACATGGATACCTTTGAGCAAACCGGCGTCCCTGCAGCTCTGATTGGCTCTCAGGCCAAGTACATGAAAGAGAACATGGAGATCCAGGCAGTGACGCACAAGGAGCAGATTATCCAGGTTACCGTTCCGGATTTTATGGAGCTTGCTGTCATTGAGACAGACCCCGGCGTGCGTGGCGACACAGCCTCTGGTGGAACCAAGCCCGCAACTGTCGAGGGTGGTGTGGTCGTTGCCGTTCCCTTCTTTATCAACGTTGGGGACAAGCTCAAGATTGATACGCGTACCGACAGCTATCTGGAGCGCGTTAAGTGCTAGATGTCCGCAGGAGACACTTTAAAGGAAAAGCCTCATGAGTAGAGAAGAATCCGAGGAAGGTGGAGTCTATGTCCCGCCTGTCGTCTTTGCCCTCGCAAACCTAACGATGACGATTAGCTTCGTGGTCGCGGGCCTAGGCTTCGCCTACTTACTGTACGGAATATTCGCCGGGCTGAGTGGCTTTTCAGGCTGGGATGCTGCAAAGCAGCAGGGCATGCTAGGCATTATCGCACTAGCGGGCAAGGCGATGATGATCGGGCTGGGCATTGGCTCACTCTGCGCTGCGGTTATTTTTTGGTTTGAGGAAGTAGTCGGCTACGTCATTCTGATCAGCGCGGGGGTTCTCGGTCTGGGGATTCCCTTTGCCTTCCCGATGCTAGGCGGTGAGATTGCCTCGAAGGGAGTCGCAAACGCCCTTGGGGTCTTTCCCCTTGCCTCCATTGCTCCTGCCATCATTGGCGGGATCCTGGTGGTGCGCGATATTTTCTCCAAGTTCGGCCGTGCGATCCAGCGTCGTGGATCCGATGCCGATCTCTCACAGGTCAAGCTCGGTGCCAGTGCACAACGCGAACAAAAACCATTGCGCACGTCGCTATTAGGTAAATGTTGGGAAGGGAGCTACTGCCGCGACTGGGTACGCCCGCACTGCCCTATTTATCAGCGGCGCGATGCCTGCTGGCGGCAGCGCCGGGGGTGCTACTGTGAGCAGGAGATTGTCAGTGCCGCCGCCAACAAAACTCAGGGAGGCATGCAGTTGGAGATGGCTCCGTCATCGCAATATAACTACGCAAACCCCTCTGCTCCGGGTTCGACGGCCCCGCCCAAGGTGATCCTCAATGATTCCCAAAAGGCGGAGCGGTGTCGTAACTGCGTGATCTACAACGATCACCAGTCGGAAAAATATAAAATTGTGATGCCGCTCGCGATCGTGGCCACGGTGGTTCTCTGTGCTCTGATTTCCCCTCTCATGAAGCAGGGAATCCAGGGGAGTTTCACCCTCATTGAGCAGACCGTCGCCAAGGTTAGCTTCAGTTCCTCAAGTGAGAGTACCGTAACACTCACCCGACCACCGTCTACTGTAGAGTGGGGTCTGGTAGGCGCATTCTCTCTCATGATCGTCTCCAAAGTACTCCAAATAGTGGAGTGGTGCGTCTTTGTCAAGAAAATCTAAATGAACCACGAACAGATCGAAGGTTTTGCGGCGCTCTTTAGTGCCGTCCCGCGCCTCACGGAGATCGAGGTGCGCAGTGACGGAGTCTCTCTGCGCCTCCGTCGAAGCGCCCCCCCCCTTCCTGTGGCCCTCGTTGCAACCGAAATGGCCCCTCGAGCAACGATCCCCCCTGTTCCCTTCTCCTCCCTCGTTGTCACGGCGGAGCATGTCGGTGTTGTCCAGCTCGCTCCCGTTACGGTGGGCGAGCGGGTAAAGGCAGGGCAAGTCCTCGCACAAATTGACACGATGCGCCTGCTCAGTGCCTGTAAAGCGCCCGTTGCAGGTAAGCTCGTCTCTTTGCTCGTTGAGGAGGGACAGCCCGTCGAGTACGGACAACCTCTCTTTGAGATCATGCCGGAGGAAAAATAGATGCGACGAATATTTTCGATGATCGAGATCCTTGTGGTGCTGGTCATTATTGCTCTCTTGGCTACAGTGCTCGTCCCGCGTCTTATCGGGGGTGGCAAGGATGCGGCGGGAAAGCGTGTGCTTACCCATAAGCAAAGAGCGCAGCAAGTCGGTACGATCAGCTACGTCAGTCAGATCCAGCAAGCCATCACGATGTACAAGATGGACAACGAGGAGCGGCTCCCCACCAGCCTCAACGAGCTCAAGCGCTACGGGGTCACCGACGAGATGCTAATTGATGCGGTGAGTAAGCAGCCCCTCCAGTACAACTCCCAAACCGGTGAAGTCACCAGCCCGACTGCCCTTCCTGGCAATATCGGCAGAGCACTTAATCTCCCTAACACCGGGCAATAGACAGTAAAGACAGTAATGTTCACTAAAATTCTCATTGCCAACCGCGGCGAGATCGCGGTTCGGATCATTCGTGCCTGTCAAGAACTAGGCATTAAGACCGTCCAGATTCACTCCGATGCGGATCGGGACTCTCTCCCGGTACGCCTCGCCGACGAGACCGTCTGTGTCGGACCAGGTCCTTCTAAGGACTCCTATCTTAATATCCCGCATATTATCGCAGCCGCATTGAATACCGGAGCGCAGGCCATCCACCCTGGCTATGGTTTTCTCTCGGAGGTGGCCAGCTTTGCGGAGATCTGCGAGCAGTGCGGTATCAAGTTTATCGGCCCCCCTATCTCCGCAATCGAGAAAATGGGTGACAAGGCCACGGCGCGTGCCACCGCGCAAGCCGCGGGTGTCCCCACCGTTCCGGGCTCTAAGGGTATTGTCGAGAGCGACACCGATGCCCTCAAGCTCGCGGCGCAGCTTGGCTACCCGGTGATGATGAAGGCCACGGCGGGGGGCGGGGGGCGTGGGATTCGCATCGTCGAGAACGAAGACGAGATGCAGCGCCAGTTTAAAGTGGCGCAGGTCGAGGCGGAGGCGGCGTTTGGCAACGGCGGTCTCTATCTGGAGAAGTACATCCGGGAGATGCGCCATATCGAAGTACAGGTGCTCTTTGATGAGCACGGCCATGGGATTCATCTGGGCGAGCGCGAGTGCTCCGTCCAGACCGTGCGCCACCAGAAAGTGGTCGAGGAAGCGCCCTCCCCCACGCTCACACCCGAGCAGCGCATGACAATCGGAGCGGCGGCAGTGAAAGCGGGCGCAGCGGCGGGCTATGCCAACGCGGGCACTGTAGAGTTTATCTATACCCCAAGCGGCGAGTTCTACTTCATGGAGATGAACACCCGCATTCAAGTGGAGCACCCGGTCACCGAGTTCGTGACGGGCGTTGACTTGATCCAGTGGCAGATTCGCATCGCCGCAGGGGAGCCGCTGAGCCTCAAGCAAGAGGATATCGAATGGAAGGGGCACTCCATCGAGTGCCGCGTCACGGCGCAAGACCCCGCCAAGAACTTCGCACC
>NZ_JAYUPA010000174.1:0-2167 GCF_043760365.1 Armatimonas sp. | reverse complement strand
GAGGTGCCTCTCGGATTGCCCGTGATGGAGCATTACTGAGGCGGTGAAACTCCTGCGTCAACTCGGCGACCTTGCGTCCCGCCTTCGACAGAGTTGTTTCCTCATCTTGAACTGTTCGCTCAGGTACAGAACCCATGATTTGCTTGCTGGCCACCGCTACCATAGTGTCGCAGTACTGCTGTTTATGATACTTCAGCACCGGCGTAACCAAGTGTGATTCCACCTGTGGACAAAGCTTTTCACGCGCCACATTAGCGAAATGTGTCACCGCGAGATTAATGAGACGGCTCTTGCGTGCCTCCAGGGGTTTCTTAGGTGTGCTCAGGGTTATTCTTGACGCGCTCAGGAACTCACGTGCCACAGCCATAGCAAGCCGCGGACTGGCGATTTTCGTGATGGACAGTGCTAGTACCTTAACGCTGGTGTCAGGTATGATCGCGAAAGCACTCGGCATTTCCTGTGGGTCCCATGTCCAGTTCATAGTGGGGACATCCTCGACCATGCTCTCCTTGATGGAGACAGCATCTAACGGTGTTAGTCGGCTATCGAATTCCTGATGTGCTTGGACGACTGCCCGCTCCCAGGAGGCAACCAGATCGGGCTCATACTCTTTCATATAATCACACGCAATGGTCTGCAACCGCTCCTGGGTCAGGACGCGATCAAACGCCCTGGCAATCCACTTCTTATCTCGCAGATTTTGGTCGCTTGCTACTTCCACCTCTTGTTCAAACGCACTACTTAGTGCATCTAAAACCCGTTGCTGGAGTCCATGAAACACCGTTACGCTCGCCTCCTGCACAATCTGCTCTCCCAGACTTTGGATACCATCAGTTTGCTGCTTCAGTAACCACAGCATGCGTCGTCGCTTCGAGGCTTCCTCCTCATAGATATGCTGAAATGTATTTGCCGACACCGCCAGATCCTCAGCAGCCGCTTGTACCAGAAGTAGACGAGGCTCAGCTAGTACGTCATCCGTAAGCAGTCGTTTCAATTTGTCAAGGCCACCATCCGGTCCAACGGCATCGTCTACCCCCTCCTCTGGACCATCTACCGCACGTGCCGCTGATAGAGGCAAGATACTGTGAAATCGAATGCCGTCGTGGGCTTGGGTAAGGTATTCCTTCGCACGCACAATCTCCGCATCACTTCGCCCTTCCGCCTTGTTCAGCAGAGCAACTACCGGCGTTCCCCTACGCCCCAATTCATCTAGGGCCGTTTGCAGTCCTTGGGCTCCCAGGAAGTCCAAGTCGAAGACCCACAATGCTACGTCCAAGCGTTCCAGGAACTGTAGGGCAAGGTTCTCGTTGAAGACCGATCCGCTAAGCCCTGGTGAGTCCCAGATACTCAAGTGCTCCAGAAACGGAGAGGGGCCGGTGACGGTGACGGTGACATGGTCAACCGTTTTTAACCACTCGTGATCTTGGCGGCGGAGGCCAAGAACCTTATTCAGTTCGGAGAGCTGCATTGCAACAGAGGAGCCGTCATGCATAACTATAACCGCCGTCTCTGCATCCCCATGTCGGTATTCATTGAGTGTTGCGGTCGTCTCCACGACATCTGTGAGGGCTAACGGGAGGCCAGTTAGGGCATTGATGAGCGTGGACTTACCTGACCGGAACTCGCCCATGATCCCAAGCACAAAGGTCTTCTCAATCTTCTGTAGAGCCGTCGCCACGACCTCCACACCAAAAGGCAGACAAACTCCAAGCACGGGGCGCTTGAAATGAGCTGCAAGGTGCTTTGCCTTTTCCCTAACTTCTGTTTCTGTTTCGGTTCCTTTCGTATTTTTCATTCTTGTGTCTCCGAAACGGGGGACGCTTGTGGCCATCCTAGGCGCGTCATGGTTCGGCGCGGCAGATCGTAGAAGACTGATGGGAGGATATACTCATTCAATTTTTGCTCCATTTCGCTTCTCAGTGTTTCTAACCGCTGTTCCCCTCCGAGTTGATTAACTTGATCTTGGAGGCCCACCAAGATTGCTGTTGCTGCCTCAGCCACTCGTTTCTGGTACGCAATCGCGATTTGCCTAAAGTGTTCGTCTAATATCTTCGTCATCTCTGAATTAATTGTGGCTCGCTTCTCAGCCGCCAATTCTGCTGTACGCCGTTGGGCATACTCTCTAGCATATCCAAAAAAACTGAAAAAATTAGCGACCCCCACCGCT
>NZ_JAYUPA010000173.1:0-18437 GCF_043760365.1 Armatimonas sp. | reverse complement strand
GCTTGAGCCTTTGCCACGGGCCGTCGCTCAGCCGTGCCTCAAGAGTTGTGTCTTTTCCCGGCGCTTCATTGAGTGTGCCGGTAATGACAAACTTGCCTTTCATCCGCGACGAGCGCTGTGTCACTTGGTACTCCAGCGGCGCGGTGAGAGTCATCCCCGTTGCCTGTGCCAGAACAAAATCAATAAGTGCCTGGCACTGGAAGAACCCCGGCCACATGTTGTGCCCCTGGCCAAGAGGCACGATTAGCTGCATCGCGCCGCCCAGCGCCTCGTAGCGGCGCTTGACCTCGCCTGCGTTCTTCTCCAGCGGCACGACGCTGTCACTATCGCCCTGGATCGCAAAGAGCGGCACGCGGGCTTTGGCGAGCAGCGCAAGCCGATCTATCGGGTTGTGCTCCTTGAGCTGTGCATGAAGCTCCGCCTCGGTTAGGTGGTAGGCCCCCGTGGCCTTTGCGACTCCGGGGTAGCTGGTGAGATCACAGACCGGGTAGATACCCGCAAAGCCCGCCACTTTCTCCGGGTTCTCCACCGCCCAGCCCAAGGTCATGAGCCCACCCCGGCTCCGCCCAAGTAGCACGGCTTTTGGTGCAAAACCGCGCTTCTGGGTCAGCTCCGTGTAAAGCGCCGTGAACAGAGCGCGGCCATCCGGGTTCCCATACGACTCCCCAACATCGATTCCCGCAATGGCGATCCCTGCCTTCAAGAAGCGCTCGAACATCCAGCGCTCCTCTGGCCCTGGTAGACCCGGTAAGGTCGGCGCGTACCAGACCCAAGGCACGGGGCGGCCTGTGGGCTTGCCTTCGGGGAGAATCACAAACGCGGGCCGCCCCGCAACCATGAACGCCTCACCGGGCAACGGGAGTATTTTCTGGGGGAAGAGCGCTGCCGCTACTTTCCGCGCCGTGTTTTTTTCATCGTCGGTGAGGTCGTTGCCGGGATCGTTGCCCCCCATCAGACGGTGAAACGGGAGCACTCCGGGCTCCGGGTGCTTGAGGCCAAGAATGTGCCCCAGCTCATGGGCGACCGTGCGGCTGAACGAGCCCTGCTGAAACGGGCCACTCTCCACCAGCAGGCACTTTTCGGGCGGACGCTTCCCATGGGAGGGCTTGTCGGTCCACTGCCCGAGGAGCACGAGCTTACGCCCCGGCAGTGCGTGCCCCTGCGACGTGCCCCCCAGATACGGGACGACATAGACATTCACCACCGCTTTCGGGTCGTTCTTCTCCAGCGCAAAAAGCGAGAGTAGCTTCTTGACCCGCTCCGGGTCGGAGTGGCCCTCGCTATCACGGACGGCGTTGAGGACATAGGCCGTCACCTCAGCGCGGCCCTCACTGCGGGTCGTGGCCAGGCTTACCCCGCTCAGCTTCCACTCGATCTGCGCCACCGACCAGATGCGATTGACCTCGGGAAGAACCGTTTTTGCGAGCTGCTCCGGCGTGAGCCAGGGCGTCATCGCGACCTCGCGCTTGGCCATCAGCAGATCGGCGACAAGGTGAAAGTGGACGGGAATCTGGATCCTTGGTTGTTTCATAGGTTTTTTACCTCTCCCCAGCCCCTCTCCCGGGCGCTCATTCTTCGCTGGGAAAGGGGGAAATCCACCCTCTGGCTCCCTCCTTTCCCAACGAGCTTGCGAGTGCCCGGGAGAGGAGGGCTGGGGAGGAGAGGTTCTCTCATAACAGATTGATCTCGTAGATAGACCAGTGGTAGAGGGGGCTGGTGCCGGTCTGGGTAATTCGGACGTAGCGGGCGGTCTGTGTGGGAAAAGTGATAGTCGTGATTCCCAGCTCCCCTTTGCCCGTGGCGATGGGGGCGCTCCAGTGGACACCATCCTGGGAGACGGTGACGGCATACCCGACAGGCGAGTCCCAGAGTGCCCAGGTGTTATCCAGAACGAGCTTGGAGAACCGTGCGGGGCGCTGGAGATCGAGCTGAAACCACTGGCCGGGGTACTGCGTTTTTGTCATGTCCCGCCAGCCCGTCCAGTGGTCGCCGTCAATCGCGCTGCTGGCCGGAATCGCGATGGGGATCTTGTCGCCGCTGAAGAGAAACGAGCTGTCGGGCACGGACGCCGACGCGACCCAGTGTTTCTTTTCAAGCGGCTTTGCTTTCGAGAGCGGCTTCGGCGCAGGCTTGGGCGAGGCGAGCGGCAAGCTCCCGAGGCTGCGAAACTTCCAGGCACCCGAGGGAACAGAGAACTTCACGTAGTCCGCGTCCTCGCCAAGAAACGCCACCCCTGCGGGGACGCCCCGCATGCTCCCATTTTCCCAGAGCGTCTTGCTGCCGATTTTGATCGCCTTCAGCGCCGAGAACGCCGCTTTGGGAATCCCGACCACCGCCGTGGTGTTCGCGGGTGCCGTCACACTCAGCGCGTACTCAGACTTGGTTTTCTTGATTGTGACCGTGACATTGCCCTTCACGGTGGGCACGACCAAGTTGATCTCGGTGAGAAACGCCTCCTTGGGCAAGACCTGAAAAACCGTCCAGCCCGGCTCGATGGGCGCAACTCCCGTGATGCTCTGCGAGAGAATCAGTGCGGGCGGGTTCCAGCCGTGATTCAGCGACGATGCATCGTCGAAGGCGTCTATGCGCGATGCCCACCAGCGGACGTAGTGCTCCCAGAGCGTGGTGAAAGTGCACGGGATCATGGTCTTGTAGCGCTCGACCATCCGCAGCAGGGCGTACTCTTGCCTTCCCATCAGGCACAGCGCCTCAAAGACCCACCTATCGAAAAAACAGCTCGCGTAGGTTTTCTTGGTAAGGACATTTTCGTAGATCGCGTCCCACTTTCCGCGCTCCGCCAGCCCCACATTGACCGCCATTGCATTGGCACGGTCATCAGGAGCGTTTACTTGCTCCGACTGGTAGTAGCTTCCCTTCCAGAACTTGCTATTAAAAGTCGCCTGGATCGCCGCGCGCTTCTGATCAATCCCGGGCACATCGGCGTCGTGCCCCGTGGCGAGCGCGATCTTCTTGAGTGTCCCAAGGCAGTTGTAGTAAAAACAGGTCTCAATCACCGCGATGTCCTTGACCTCTTTGCCCCAGTCAAACCACGTACGCTTGCCAAACTGATAGGTTTCAAACAGAAAGATCTTCGTCGGCTCGTAGATCTTTCGCAGCGACTCCAGATCGCCAGTATGTAAGTAATAGAACCACAGGCCGTAGTCTCCCAGGAACTCTAAGTGCTGGCCGGGGTAGAACTTAGGCTCCAGCTTGCGTAGCACCAGCTCTTTGGCCAGCGCGTGGGCTTTGGTGTCAAAAACATAGAAGCACTGGTTCAGCTCCGGGGTGCCATCCCCCCAGAAGCCCACGCGCTCACGATCCGGACAGTCGTAGAAGTGGTCTCGCATGCAGATGTAGGCCGTGCGCGCCGCTTTTGTCCAGAGCGTGTTATAGTCGCTGTCGTTGCAGACAAACGACCCCGCAAAGCTCGCGTCGTAGCCCGTCTCACGGTACTGCACGGCGCGAACCGTCATCCCCGCCGGAATCGTGTAGACCGCCCCCTCGCCGCTCACCCAGTGTTTTGCCTCGTAGCGCTGCACACCGGGCTTGGCGTCGCACATCTCCGTGGGTGTGAGATAGAGCACGAGTGGGTTGCTGGAGTTAAATAGAATCTGCCCACCACTTGCGCTCTCAACCTCGATCCAAGGCTGAAAGTGACAGTTATACGGGATCGTACAGACCAGCTTCCAGGGCTTATCTTCCCCGTGCGGCAGGTCTTTTGAGGTGCGTAAATAGGGCCTCAGCCCAAAGTCTTTAATTGCCATTTGTGTTTAAGCCGTCTCTTTGATTGCCTGACGTAGCGCCGCCAATAGTTTTGTTACTTCCACGAAGGGATCGTAGTCCGTGCGGCCCATCGCCAGTGTCTCGATCGGCAGGTAGCCACGATACCCCGACTTGCGGATCAGAGCCAGCAACTTTGCCATGTCAATCCGTGGCGAGTCGAGCTTGCTCTGCACTGTCTCTTTAATCTGCCAGTTTACGGCGTAGGGGGCCATGAGAGCGATATCCGCGTACGGATCGGCGCTCAGATACTTGCCCGTGTCCACAAGCGCTGCACACCACTCGTGGTTCACGCGCTTGAGCAGACTGAGGTGCTGCTCCCCCGTGGCGATAAAGTCCCCGTGGTTCTGCACCGCCACCATCACGCCAAACCTCTGTCCGTGCTCTGCACACTCCCACAGTGCCTCCGCCATCCAGGCTTCGACGGTTTCACGGTTCGCGTTGCCCGACGCTTCCTGCCAGCTCTTAAACGGCGACTGGGAGTCGGCAAACGCCCGGATCACGGGTGCCCCCAGCTTTGCGGCGACCTCCATCCAGTCCTTGATACGCCCTATTCCTTCGGCGCGTACGGACGTATTCGCTGTTGTAAAGTCATTGCGCACTCCCGTGCCGCTAATATCCAGACCGAGCCGCTGTGCGTGGCGCTTGAGCCGGAAGATATAGCTATCCTCAGGCACTTTGGGATAACCAGGGAAGAAGTAGCCAGTCAGATCCACGGCGTCAATATCCTGCTGGGCACAGAAATCACAGACGGCAAAGAGATCCATCCCCGTGCTCGCCTCTTTGGCGTTTGCCAAAAGAAGCTCATGAAAGGAGTAGGCATTTAGCCCCGGCCTCGGGTAGGCTCCAGCCGTCGCTGGTCGGGCAGGAATCGTGTTCATGAGTGACAGTCTAGACGATACCGCGTTATATTTCAACACGGGCCGCCGATTTCAATCGGCGGTCAAATTTCTGGGTGTGTGCTGCGCTCACGCCACTTTGACGGGGGCAGGTGGAAGCGTTCGGTGAAGACGCGGCTAAAGGTATAGACACTCTCAAAGCCGATGGCCTCCCCGATAGTGGCGACCGTGAGATGGGTGCTCTGAAGCAGACGGCAGGCACGCTCTAGCCGGCGCTCCATCAAGTAGCTTTGCGGCGAGCTACCCACAAAACGATGAAAGCAGCGCCGCAGGTGCGCGGGGCTGACGACGAATCGTTCGCAGAGCTGAATGGGCGTGAGGGCGGGGTCGTCTTGAATGGCCCAGAGCGCTGGGATCAGCCACTCGGGTGCGCCCGTCACTCTCAGGGGACGATCTTGCTCGAGCTCCGCGACGCTCAACGTGCGCCAGCAGAGTCCAAAAATAGCGCGCGCCAGCCCATCGCCGATCAGGCGTGCTTGCTCATCACGCGGCAGGCTGGTCGGCAGATGACCCAAGCCCTCGGCGGGCCACTGCTGCGCCGCTTGCTCCATCCAGCCTTTGAGTAAATCCCGCGTCGTGGGATCAGGCTGCCACTTGACCGGAGGATGCAGCAGCGCGAGCACATCCAATCGTCCAAAGAGCTGCGCCTCAAAGCCAACCGACCACCAGACCACCCCCGTGTCTGTGAGGAGCTGGTCTCGGAGGAGGCCACCGGGAAGGAGTAAGGCATCGCCCGCCTCCAGCACCCAGCGCTTCCCACTAAGCACCGCCTGAAGCTTCCCTTTTTCGATATACCAGAGCGCTGCCGCTTGGTTGTGCACGGAGGTCGTCTGTATCCCCGGCTTCCAGTCGTGGCCATTGGCCCAGACAAGATTGACCGTCAGGTGGCTCAGAAGCTCACGCCCCAGCATGGTTTTTCCCTATGCCGGGGCCTGAAAGTCCCCGTCTTTGCCGCGCTCCGCGCGAAGCGGGCCGAGACCGCAGGGATCTGGAGCGTTCGGCGCGCCCTCGGGGCGCTTGACGCGAAGCGTCGCCCAGGCGGGGCCTTTCAGGCCCCGCCTGATTACGCACCATGGGCTCCGTGCTTGACCGTCTCCTCGAGGCCATTGTCGGGTGCGGCAAGGTCTTCTGCGGAAACCTGCGCACGGACTTCGGCAAAGCTTGGACCATCGGGGAGGGAGGGGATCTTTGGCACAAACTCCGCCAGCGGCTCAAACGCAAAGACACGTGCGAGTGCATCGCCCCAGGTCTCGGTGCAGATCAGGCGCAGCGCGGTTGCTTGAATGCTGAGGGGGATCAGCACGAGGCGCTGGTAGTTGTTATCCTCAGAGTAGACCGTGCTCCAGGTGCCGCTCGCATCTTCGGCCTCAAGATAAAACGCCTTCACGAGGGAGTCCGGGACGGCACAGCGGTTCGCACTTTGTGGGTAGACATGAGCCATGCGCTTCGTATTGCTCAGATCGCTGTCAAAGACAAGCCGCACCCCGGCGAGCTCTTGCGGCGTGGCCCAGTGGTAAGACACCGACTCCCCCAGCGGCGCTTCCCAAGCATGCGATTCGTTCTCGCGGTCGCGCTCCATGCCGTCGAGTAAGCGCCGAGCCGGGTCGCCGCAGAGCGTGGCGGAGAGGGCGAGCGTGCCAGGCAGGTGCAGCTTGCCGGGGAGCCAGCAGTCGTCGTCCATCAGTGTTTGTTGAAGAAGCGCAATGTCCAAGCCACGTGGGTTGCAGTTCTCAGAGACGCAAAGCGCCGCCGCCGTGCCCGCCGCCTGCCCGATCACGGCGCAGGTCGCCATCACGCGGGTAGAGGAGAGTGCAGCGTGGGTGACCGAGATATTGCGCCCAGCGAAGAGTAGGTTCGGGACGTTTTTAGAGTAGAGCGACCGATACGGAATTCCGTAGGGCGAGGGGGCCGGATGAAAGATCGTCGGACGACCCGGGTAGAGCAGCCCGGCGGGGTGGTGATCGTCCATGCTCCAGCCACCGTAGGCCACGATATCCGCGAACTTGCCTTCCGCGCGAATATCGTTCTGGGTAAGGATATGATCCCCGATGTAGCGGCGGCTCTCGCGCTTTCCGGGCAGTGAGCCCATCCACTCCAGCGCCCAGTTTGTGGCTTTCTCACGCTCAGGAGCTCGGTTCTTCAGGTAGTCCCAGACCCCGTAGCTCACCCGCATCAGCTCATCGCGAATCGCTTCGGAGTCACGGATCGTGTCGTTGATACCGCCCAGCTCTACCCACCAGAAATTATGCGCACTAACACCACTCACACGGTATTTTACGTCCTCAGGGCTGGTGAACTTATAGGCCCAGCGTGGCGCGGTGAAGGGCTGGGGTTCGTCGGTGCGGCGTAGCTGGATCAGGAGCGAGTTGCCCATGGTTTTAGTGTCGGCTTCTAGTGGCTCGATGTCCTCATTAAACTCCGCCCGCGCCTCCCGCCCGATGCGATACTCAGCGGGGGTTAGCTCGGCCAGAATGCTATCGCCCGAGCAGTCAATAAACTGCGTGGCCGTTATCGTGTGCCACGTCTGACTGGTAAGCTGCCAGGCGCGCACCGAAGCGATCTTCTCGCCGTCCATTGTCGCCTCGGTACACGAGCAGTTCAGAAACGGCGTGAGCCCTGGCTGGAAGCGAATCTTGCTCCAGAGCACGCTATCCCAGACCGAGTAGCTGCGCGCCGGGTTGAGATAGAGGTTTTCGAGCTGGATCTCCTCTAAAATCCCTGTTTCTTTATTGTTTTTCCCGTGCGCCCCACAGATCCACATCCGTACTTCACTGGACGCGTTGCCCCCAAAGACGGGCCGGTCGTGGATCAGGGCAGTGCGTGCCCCATTGCGTGCGGCGGCAATCGCGGCGCAGATCCCCGACATCCCGCCCCCGATCACACAGACATCAAACTCATGCGTTGCTTCGTACATTGTTATTCTTCATTCCTCCGTTGCCAGAAACCCGTGACCGTAGCGCAGGGTTCCGGTGGCGTTTGTCGTCGCTTGAAAGAGCGTCTGCTCTGGATTGATTGCTTTTAAGCGTACTGTCGTCTTGCCCACGGTAACGGTCGCCGTGGGGGCGAAGACCGGCGCTTGTAGCGTCACTATCTTGCCCTTGCGCGTAAGCCAAGTGGCCTCACGGCAGGCATAGGCCAGCCCGACATTGAAGGCCGAATTGAACGCCGTCCAGCCCTCGGGGTGTCGAAAGGGGCCATCGGGGTTGTTGGGGTAGTGCTCACTGGCTGCCGTGGACGAGAGCGTGCCGCGCACCAGCTCCAGCCGGGCGCAGGTATCATCGGCGAACTTCTTAGGCCAGCCGCGCTCAACCCCGTAGAAGTCTTTTGGGCCACGAAACGCCGCGTGCGCCCCGAGGGGATTGCGACCAAAGAGTGCATCAAAGTGTGCCGTGGCGATCACGCGTAGCCGCTCGGCGCGTTTTTTATCGCCTGTGAGCCGCGCCACGGAGAGTGCGCACGCCGGAAAGCCCGCAATATTTCCCGGCTCGTTCCAGCCCGCGCCACCATGCGACCCTGGCGTGAAGCGCGGCAGAGTCCAGTTGGCCTCGTCGTACTTACGGAAATCATAGGCATTCTCCGAGCGTGCGATCATCACATCCGCCCACTTTTCCAGCCAGGGCCGAATCAGCGCCTCGGCGTGCGGCAGGAGCACCGTCATACCGGTGATTAGCATGTGCTCGCTCATGCGCTGGCCTTTTGTCACCTTCGGATCGGCAGGGTCGAGTTTTTCACAGACCCACTTTGCCTGGGCGATAGCCGTGTCCAAGAAGCGCTTGTCTTTGGTCGCTTCATAAAGCAAAACGTTGGGCAGGATCGAGTGACCTGGGCACTCACGGCCCTTAAAATCTCCCACCTCTGTTTGGATTCCAAAATTCCAATGCGTCAGAACAAAGGCTTTAGTGCGCTCGTATAAGCTCCCCGGAAGCCAGTCGGAGAGCTGCGGCCAGGCGTAGATAAAAAATGCCAGCTGCTCGATGGTCTGTGGGTGGAGGCGTTTGCCCTTGGGATCGCCCGACGGATCGGCGCTCTCGGGCTTGACGAGGTGCCAGCCGACTCCCCAGTGGATCAGCTTGACGATATCGGGTGAAGCGGGCTTGGGCGGCTCGATCTCGCGAAAATAGGCCTGCGCGGCTTCGAGTGCTCCGCCATCGCCGTTGGCTTTCACTTGTTTGAAGTTGGGTGCGAGCGGCTTCCACTCCACCTCGCGCTTTGCCTGCTCAAAAAACGACGGGTTGGCCAGATAGAGCATCACAAGCGAGGGCACTTCGTAGCTGTAGTAGGTGCCGTCACGCCAGGCCGACCCGCCATACGCCGACGGGTGGGTGCCGATCAGCGAACGGTTGTCCACAAAGAAGCGCAGTGCGGGATCAAGCGAGGCGCGAAGTGTCACCAAGGGCGCGATCTCAAACGGATCGGAGAGCAGCCCAGCGGCTTCGATGCGTACCTCTCCCTTAGCCGCTTTTAGCGCGGTGAAGTCGCCGATGTTGCTGCGAATGGTGCCCTGGAAGATAGCTTTATCGCCTTGCTTAACGACAAACGGGGTGCCATCGGGGAGGGTGGGAGCGGTGAAGCGCTTGGACGAGTCGGGGTCGTAGCCGGTCTGGTTGAGAAAGAGCGGAACGGGTCGTGGGCGGGGTATCGCACCCGGAAGTAGGAGTGGGGGGTAGGTTGTAGCTGGCGCAAAGACACGCACCTCGACCAGGCGCACCGTGCCGGGATCAGCGAAGACGAGCTGGAACGTGTCAGTGGTGACAGGCTTTGTAAAGCGCAGTTCTACGGCTGTCTTGTCGTTACCCGTAACTTTTGCCAGCTCGTGCCCGGAGCCATCGCGCACGCTTAGGCTCCGAAATTCGCTCCCCCAGACGCCCTCGTTTAGCCAGCCCGTGCCAAGCTGAAGGCAGCCAATCGTCTGTGGTGTCGCCCAAGTAAGCATGAGTGTATGCGGCCCCATGCTCCCACTCACCCAGCGGCTCTCGTTGGTCAGCTTGCCATCGGTCAGATTAGCCGCGCCATAGCCTGCATTCAGCGACGACGAGGCTCTGAGTGTGGCTGCTGTAGCGAGGTTAGTCTGTCTTGTCATTTTGCTTGAAAACCCGGACGTAGTCAATGTAGGCTTTTACTGTGCCGCCGTCTTGGATAATCTTGTTCTGAAGAACATTGCCCGTTACCCAGTCGTTTACGCCAAAACAGCTCCCGGAGAAGATGATGTAGTGTGGCACTTGCGGGATCAGTGTGGGCTTGTCAATAGTACGAACGAGCTTGCCATCGTAGTAGAACTTCAGCACTGTCGGAGACCACTCAAAGCCAATCATGTGGTACTCCTGCGTGTACAGCCCCGGTGCACTAACCATGGCTCCATTTGATTTATGTGCTGGCTTGGCATAACCATCCCAGTGCAGGCCCGTCGAGTACTTGTCCACCGCTTTATTCCCCTCGATAATATCAATCTCCGCACCATCGTTCGCCGTTCCATCGGTCACCCCCTTGGGAGCCGTCGTCCCTTCCTGATCGGGCATCATCCAGAACGCCGTCTGGTAGCCATCGGGCTTGACCAGGTGCATCCGGGCCTCCAGATAGCCATAGGTGGTCGCAAAGTGCCCCTTTGAGTTGAAGCGCCCCGCGAAGTAGGTGTTGTCCTCGGTCTTGGACTTCCGGTAATAGATAGAGGCATTGCCGTCTTTTTCCTCAACCTGCTCCGGGTCTGCTTTCACCACGATATCGGGCCTTTTACGGCTCGTGGTCTCGACGTTCCACTTGGTAGGATCTATCGTCGTGTCATTGAACTCATCGGAGAAAACCAGGCTCCAGCGGTCTTTACTGTCTACCGGCGACGAAGCGGGTCTTGCCTGCACCGGAGTCTTTGGATCAATCAGACTCGATGTTATCTGTGACAAACAAATGAAAGGTAAAAGAAACATATTTTTATTTTTTCTTGAGAGCGATGCTCAGTAGGGCAAAGGCGCAGAGATGGAGCCCGGAGAGGGCAAAAAATGTCGGGCGGTAGCCGAAAGCACCGACGGTATTTCCGACCAGAGAGTTCATCAGAAGCCCGCCGAGCGTGCTCCCTGCCGCGACTAAGCCAAAGACAGTCGCCAGTTTATCCTTGGGAATCAAATCCGTGACCAGCGTGCTGCCGTTGATCATCCAGGCCATGTGCGCCAGCGTAACAATCATCGCGAAAACAAGAGCCCCGTTCACCGTTGGCGCAAGCGCGATCAGCGCCGTGAGCGGTGTCAAACAAGCACAGAAAAGCATCACCCGCAGGCGTCCGGCCACGGTCGGCATCCCGCGCTTAATGAGTACTCCCGAGAGCCAGCCGCCGCCAATCGCACCAAAGTCCGCCGCGAGAAAGACCACCCAGGTAATGCTGACTTGTTGCTGGGTCAGCCCACGCTCCGCGACCAGATACTTGGCAAACCAGGACTGGATAAAATACCACAGTGGATCAGTGAGCAGGCGCGCCAGGAGCAAAGCGAGGACGACTTGCCATGCCTCCTCCCCCCTAACCCCCCACCCGCAAGCGGGTACCCGGCGGGGGGAATCCGAGGATTCTTCTTCTGGTTCCCCTTTCCCAGTGAAGTACGAACGCCCGGGAGAGGGGCTAGGGGAGAGGTTAGACTTGTACACCAGCAACCAGGGGATCAGCCAGAGCAGGCCCGCCGCGCCCGTGGCAAAGAAGGCGTTCTGCCAGTGGCCGGTCGAGGCCAACCAGAGGATCAATGGAGGCGCAATCGTGGCACCGATGGTCGCACCAAGTGTATAGAGCCCAATGGCAAGACCACGCTCCTTGGCAGAGAACCACTCAGAGACCAGCTTGGGTGCGGTTGTCCAGTTCCCCGCCTCACCGAGGCCCAGCAGAAACCGAAAGGCGCTCAGCGAGGCCAGGGAGCGCGAGAGCCCCGTGAGCATATTGGCCACAGACCAGAACGAAATATAGAGCGCGAGTGCCTTTCGCGGCCCCAGCTTATCTGTCAAGCGGCCCGAGACCAGATAGGAGATCGTGTAGGCAACCAGAAAGAAGTTATTGACCATCGCATACTGCGGGTCGGTCATCCCCAGGTCTTTTTGGATCGTCGGGGCGAGAATCGCAAGGGTCTGCCGGTCTACATAGTTCAGCACGGAGGCCAGAAAGAGCAGACCGACGAGGGCCCAGCGTAGAGTCACGGGTTGGTCTCGGGTGGCAGAGTAAGCCGGTTAAAGCCCTGGTGATCCGTGCCGCGTAGCTGGATATTGGCGTGCCCCGGAAAAAGAGGCCCAACATCGTGGGTTATCTTCACAAACGGCACCGTGATACGCATGGTCATGCCCATCCGCCGCAGGTTGGATATATTCTTATTAGACTGGTGCAATGTGCGCTCGTTAAAAAGAAAAAACTCACCCGGCGCAAGCTCCATTGGGATCGCCTTACTGACATCTACTTGTGCCGGGTCAGCTTCCTCGCCAAAGGCCATCCCTTCGCGGCTGGGCAGGTGTTTGATGATTTTCTTGTGCGAGCCAGGGATCAGATTGACGCAGGAGTTCTCGATAGTCACGGGGTCAATCGCCAGCCATGCGGAGAGGTTCACCACGGGCTCCAGCGGCCAGTAGTTGAAGTCCTGGTGCCAGGGAATCTCGCTGCCGCCGGGCTCTTTGTTAAAGAAATAGGTCGCCCAGAGCACTAAGTCAGGCCCAAAGAGGCTCTCCGCGCGGTCTACGATCGCGGGGTGGGCACAAAGATCGTAGAGAAAGCGCTGGTCCAGATGACGACACTGAAGACGCGTCTTAGGGTTGGGACCATCCGAAGTGAGCACCTCGGTTTCGATGCGCGAGCGGATCGCCGCCATCTCGTCCAGGGAGCAGAGCGTGTAGGGGCCAAGGTAGCCCTGCTCGTGAAACTGAGCCACCTCGTGTGTACTTAACATAGGGCTCCTAAAAAGCGCGGGTGTAGGCCTTATTGAAGTCCACGGTGATCGGATCATCTGGGGTCAGGCCGTAGTCGCTGGAGCGCATGGACTTTGCCTTCCGGTGCTTGGCGTGGCCATCACAAAAGAGCACGTTTCCACCCTCCATGTGCACGGTGGTGTAGTTCTCCAGAGTTCCTATTCCACGAGGGAAGTGCCACCAGTTATAGGTTCCTGCCGACGCGCTCACTAGGCGGGGACGCATAAACGCATAGTTACGCTTGTTGAAAAGCTCCTGGGTGTAGACAATATCTGCCGGGTTGGGAATGACAGCGATAGTGACACCAATGATGGGGGCATTGCCCAGGTAGCTGGTGCAGCTATCGGGAACCGTCGCCGCGTTACATGCCTGCGCCCCCGTGACGTCTGGAACCGACGGGCAGTAGTAGATTCCCTTGTTCTTGGTGTAGGGGGTCAGACAGCCAAGGAAATTCGGGGTCGTGGCCACGACGGCGGGCGCGTTGAAGTTGATCACTCCGTCGTTGTAGGGCGGGTTTGTCTCGTCATAGTCTTGCGTGTACATCATCAACGCGAGACCGATCTGCTTGAGGTTAGAGAGACAGGCTGTGGCACGGGCTTTTTCACGGGCCTGAGCAAAGACGGGAAAGAGAATGGCGGCAAGAATCGCGATAATGGCGATAACGACTAAGAGTTCAATGAGCGTAAAGGCTCGGTTGCGACTTCGCATAAAAATAACTCCTTTGAAAACAGAGAATTGCATGGAGCATCTTAACTCCACACAGGCCCTATTTTAGGAAAAATACGCACGCTGTGGTTTATCCGCGACGTACGATTTATTATCTGATTCGCTCTTATCTCTGGAGCGCGACAGGCTCGGTTTTCTGGAGTGTGCCGCTCGGGGTAACGGCTTCGATTCGATAGGTGAAGGATTTTGTGTTTGGTGGCAGAGCGACCGTGAACTCAAACGGGTAGCGGCTATCCGTGAGGGTTTGCTCAGGGGCGCTGTCAATCTGATAGAGAAGCCGCGCCTCACGAATCTCTTGGTTGGTGCCCTGGAGGTAGACAAAGGCGGACTGGAGTGCCGGGCCAAAATTCAGAACCATCCCGACTACCTCTCCTTGGATAAACGGTGTCCGGGCCTCGTCATGTGCCCACGCCGCGCCACCTGCGCCGAGCAGCTCTTTCTGGAAGGCGGGTGTGATCGTCAGCCCACCAAGCTTGAGGGTAGCGACACCGTGAGGCGCAATAGACACGCGCCGCTGGTTCGCTTTCAGGCCAGGAAGGAGTGCGGGGTTGAGTGTTAGTGTGACCGTCACTGGCTCCGAGGACTGATTGGTCAGCGCCAGAGAGAGCGTCTTGCCATCGCCGCTTCGGGCGGCGATATAGTTGACTTGGGGCGAGCTCACGGTCACAAGCCCACGCGGCATCCAGAGCCAGATGTCTTTCTCGCCCTGCCAGACTCCGGGGCGGTCGCCGTAGATGCGGCTCTTGAGGTAGGCATAGCCCTCGGCGTAGCGTGCCGGGAAGCGAATCGCGCCCTTGGAGCGCGTCTCCACCTCCGAGATTAAGTAGTCCAGCACCAGCGCAATATGCGGCCAGCTATGGTTGAAGTGAAACGAGTTGTAGCTCAGCTCAGGGAACGGGTGGAGCGGGTAGTCCGGCTTCTCGTAGACTGTCGTCCGGGCCGTGTTCATGTGGTAACCGGGGAAGCTGGCGTAGCGCCCCACCACAGCCGCGCGGGCAAGGTCGTGCAGGAACGTGTCGCCAGTCAGCGCGGCGATTCGCAGGAGCCACGGGGCGAAGCAGGTCAGAAAAATCCCCCGATGCCCCACGCTCGTCCCCGATGCCTCTGGCGTCAGCCCGATCTCGGAGAGCCGCCACGCAGGGACACTCTCTTCGGGCACGGGCATCGGGCCCTTGGTGCGCTTGGCAAGGTAGCTATAGACGGGCGCCTTTCCGCCTTTATTGACCGTGATAGTCTCCGTGGGAATGGTCGGGCAGAGCCAGATGAACTGCGTGAAGCGAAGCGCCGCTTCGTGGGCGGCCTCTAAGTGGCGCTTCTCGCCGGTCGCCTCGTAGAGGGTGAGGAGCGCAAAAAAGTCGGGGACAAAGCTATTCCAGAAGAACGAGCCCGGTGCAAATTCGCTCTGGCGGGTCTGCACTTGCGCCTTGAGATAGGCATCGGCCTTGGCGCGGGCGGCCACTAGCCAGCGCTTTTCCCCCGTGGCGTCGTAGAGCGCGAGCTGGTTCTGCCAGGTGTCTTCAGCTTGGGGCGTGTCTAGGTTCAGCGTACGCTGTTGTTTCAAAAGCGCGGTGGCATAGCGCAGGAGCAAGGGCGAGCGGCGCTGGGTAATGGCATAGAGCGCCGCCAGTTCCGAGAGCGGGGCGCACGGCCCCAGCAGGCGCCACGACGGGTTCTGGATCTTGATGTCGGGCGAGGTGGAGAAAAGAAACTTCTCCCGCGAGACTAGGTACTCGATCAACGGGTAGGCAAGCTCTTTAAAGATCACCGGGTCATCGAGCACCAGTGCGGCGGAGAGCGGGTGGAGCGCGGAGACATTCTTCACCGTACCCGGCGCGTCGGTCTCGTAGGAGAAGCCTTTGAGCTCTTTGTTGAAGCGGCTGTACTCGCTCAGCCCATAGGCCACCATGTTTTCCAGTGTCTGGTTCAGCGAGTGCGTGGTGCTCTGGCGATAGTCCCGGAAGCCATAGAGCCCCCGTGCCAGGCTCTGGTAGGTCGTCAGAAGCGATTGCGGTTGTGTGATGAGCCGGAGAGCAAAAGAGAACACCTCACCTGGTTTGCGTTGCGAACCTACACCGCCCAGCATAGGAGCAAAAATCATCGGGCGGGCCTTGCCATCGCTGTCACGGAGCGCCACCCCGAAGCGTGAGTTCTCAAAGGTCGGGAGCGGCTGAAACGGAAGCTCGGCGGGCTCGGCGATCAGGCCATAGGTTTGGTTATTGACCATCACCAGCGTGGTCGGGAGCGGACAGTGAAAGGCGGGCGTTAAAAACGAAGCACTGGGGAAGCGCTTCTCCTGCCAGATCAGGGGCTGCCAGCTTTCCTGGGTGGCCTTCGGATCGGTTGAGGCGGCCCCGACATAGCCCACGGAGTAGAACCCTGCTCGCTTGGGCGTGAAAATAAAGCTCAAGCGCGGGCTCTCGCGTCCGGGCAGGAGCGTTACTTCTGCGGTGAGCGTGAAGTCGGCGTGCTCTGGAAAGTGCCAGCGAACCGTCTGGCCCACGACATCGGCACGCACCGCCATGAGTGCAACAGAGGCGGAGGCGCGAAAAAGATTCCCCGTGCGACTCGCACCACTCCCCTGAAGCGTCGCCGGGTCGAGGCCATCGCCCGCCGTGACCGTCGTGTCCGTCGCCGCTGTTTTGAGCGAGGTATCAGTACCTCCATTAGCCGTGGCACGGAGCCAGGTCGGAACACTGTAGTTGATGCTCTGCGGCAGCTCAGCGCGGCGCAGAGTGACTTTGGGATCGTCATCGCGCTGGAGTACCAGAAACTGCGGCGCAAAACGAGCTGGAGCGCCGCCTGCGTTTGCGGCAAGGGAAAGTGCGCCATCGGGCAAAATAGTCAGAGTATAGGCAGCGTTTTTCAAAACGGTAGGCACTAGTGAATCTCCATCGGAATCGCGAGGTTGAACGAGTGTGTGCGCTCTATGGTCTCGTCGCAGGCGCAAAAGAGCACCGCTTCTTTCCCATCAGCGGAACGCCAGAGCTGGGGGCGCTCCAGAGAGTTGAGTTTTTGTTTCTTGCCACTTGCCCAGGTAATCTCGGTTGTCGAAATCAGTGGCTTCTCGGTGGGCTTCCAGTCCAGACCATTTTCGGACGTGAAGAGTGCCAGAGACTTTCCCGCACTCGTAAAGTGTCCTTCGTTGTCTTTCACAATCGCCCCGTAGCGCTTGCCATCGCACCAGATATAGGGATCCTCGGCGGCGAAGAGCACACCCTCTTTGGTAAAGACTGGTGTTGGGTGCTTCACAAACGGCCCGGTCGGGGTCTCGGCGAGGGCAGCGACATGCACCACGGGGCCACCAAACGGGGCGGGCTTTTGGGTTCCCACGGCTTTATAAACCATCAGGGTCTTCCCCTCAGGCGTGGCGCAAACTGCCGGGTTGCTGGTCATCAGTGCATCGTGAAAGCCGGGCGTCACATCTACTACAGGCTTGTCCAGCCGCTTCCACGGGCCATTGGGCGAGTCGGCCACGGCAACCCCGATCCGCTGGTTGTTGCGGTGGGTCCAGTTGAGCGTTTTCATTGCCACGCCATCGCCGGTGTTACCCATGTAGTAGAGATAGAACTTACTGCCGAACTTATGGATGGTCGGGTTGTGCGTGCAGAGCCCATCCCAGAACTCTTTCCCCCGAACCGGCAGTGTAACATCCACATGACGATACGGCCCCAGCGGCGAGTCGGCGATGGCGTGGGCGATCTCAGAGTGGGTCACCCAGGCGTAGTGGCCTAGCTTTCGCGGCCAGCGTGAGTAGAACAAGTGGCACGTACCATCATCGGTGCGGATCATGCTCCCACACCAGATGTAGTAGTTCTCGTCGCGAAAAACTGCCGTCCTCGGCACCGGAAGCAAGCGTAGCTCAGGCATACCCGATTATACGAGATCAGACCCGCGCATGGTTTATCCGTCACACCTCGTTTGTTATCGGATTCGCTCTCTCCCGCCCACGGGCTAGAGCCGGTGCCGCCCGGCTCCTACTCGCTTCGCCGTATCGCTTCCGGGGAGCTTTATTTCGGCGTGGCAGCCCTTGGGAACCGTCAGTTCTAGTGTGAGGCGATCTCCCTGCTTGCGCCAGCTCACGTTGATGTCCCCGTGGGGCGTGGGAACGATGCCCTTGGCCCAGGCGAGGCCACTGGGCCGCGGCGCGACGATGAACGTCTCAAAGCCGGGTGTGATGGGTCGCACTCCCAGAATCTGCGTCGTCATCTGGTAGAGCGGTGTCCCGCCCCACGAGTGGCTCAGATCGCCGCGATCCCACATCTCCAGCAGCGACTGCGTTTCCTCAACGATCTTCCAGCGCTTCAGTTGCTCGGGCGCGTGTTTCTCAAAGAGCCCCGTGTGCGCCAGTGCCGCGAAGACGAAGTGCATGAAATACGGTTGGCAGGAGAAGTTGGATGCGGTGATCGCTTTCTCCACAATCGCAGCCTGCCGTTCTTTGGGCGCAAGATCATAGAGCACGGCCAAGAACTGCAGGTGCGCCGTGAAAGTTTCGATCTCCTTATCCGCAGGGAGCCACTGCCCGGGTTTGACCGAGGTCTGGAAGGGCTTGCCGTCACGGTAGAGCCCCTTCTCCGGCACCCATAGCTCGCGCTCGAAAGCAACCGAGAGATCCCGGCGGATGCGCGAGTACTCGCGCATCCGTACGGAGTCGTTGGTAAGCCGAGCCACACGCATCCCATCGGCAAGCGCACGGTAGAAGAACGCGGTCATGTAGCCCTGCCCAATCACGGCGGGGGGATGGTGACCGGGGAAGCCGGCAATATCCACCCAGTCCATAAACATGTAGTTGGGCGCTTCGGAGACTAGGCCATTCTTGCCGATGTAGCTGGTGAAGGTATCCAGAAGCGAGTGAATCTGGGGCGCAAGCTCCCGCACCAGCGAGTCATCGCCGGTGTGATCCCAGTAGTCCAGCACCATCTGGAGCCAGAGGAGGGCGTAGCTCGTGTGAAAGTTCTGGTTCTTGCACTGCGTGAGAATCCAGGCGTACTTGCGCGAGTCTTGGATCGTCAAGGCGGGCTGGAAAAACGCGGCGTAGTTCACAAGTGAGGCGATTAAGTAATCTCCGGGATCACTAATGGGCTCCTGGTGGTGCGGCGAGTCTAAGTGATGGGT
>NZ_JAYUPA010000172.1:0-6052 GCF_043760365.1 Armatimonas sp. | reverse complement strand
TCTAGCGGTAAGTTCCCCGACCAGGACAGCGACCCCATGACCGGCACACTCCTTCGGGCGGCAGTGGTGGCCGCAGCGAGCGGGGGAGGCTACGTGATCAAAGGGCAGGTGCAGCACGCGGGCGATGCAAGCCCTAGCGCGGAGTTCACTTTCCAGTATCACAACGGAAGCGCCTTGACCGACTTGAAGGTGAAGCGCGGGGCGTTTCGCCTTGAGTGCGGCTACGAGGTGCAAGGGCGCTGGAACCTGGCACTGACCTTCGAGGGCGAGGCGGACGTGTCGTACTGGTGGTGTGCTGATGGGGAAGGGCGCACCTGGACTCGGATTGTGTGACAACTCCCCACGTCTAAAGCCGGGGGCACTCTCGGACGTTCTCAGGTAGCGGAAAGAAAAAGCCCCACTCTATTTCGAGAGCGGGGCGAGTGCGAAGCTTCGGAGCTACGCTAGGGAGAAATCTGTCTGTGGTGGTGTCTACTCGCTCTCTGTAGCCTCTAAGGCGCTTCCCTTACCTGCGCCTGGGAACTTGATCCCGAACTCCTCCCGCGCTTCGGTCAGTGCCACACCCGGCAGCAGCTCGCCCTCTGCCACCCCTTTCCTTTCTTTAGTCAGATTCCACCACCATGTAACCCGAGGGTATCCGTGAGGCTCTGAAAGTTGTCCTCCCGGCGGATCTCCTCCTGCACGTAGTAGATATGCTTGCAGACCGCGAACTCTACATTCTCCTCAAAGAACGGGCAGTCACAGCGCCGGGCTTCGGGCTTGACGCTCACCAGGTACATGGTGCCATCTTCCTTCACAACCCACTTCTTGAGCGGGTCTTTGGTATTCTCCAGAGCGTATCCGCCCTGCTGGTACATCTTGCGCATTCCGAAGTAGGCAATGCGGCTGGCTTCGATCTTGTTAGTTGCTTTCATATTTCTCCCTAAGTCCCTCGTTTGGGACACTAATATATTACCATAAGGTAACATATAACGCAAGGCAATAAGGGATATTTGACAACTTATTTTACCGTGTGGTAACATATAATCATGACCACGATAACCATTGAAGGCAAGGAGTTTGTGAGGCTTGCCGACCTTGCCAGAGACCGAGGGAAAGCACCAGCGGCAGCGCGTGTGGCGGCAGCGCGGGGGCAGTTCCCTGGCCTGGTGACAGTCGGGCGCGATCTCTACGTCCCGGTTGACGAAGCCTTAGCCTGGCAGCCTGGCAACTCTGCCGGGAGACCACCGGGGGCGAAGAACAGACCGAAAACGCAAGAGAAAGCAGGGGAACCATGACAGCAGAAGAGCAGGGCCTAATTGACCGCGCTATGGGGCAGATCACGCTACTCGGGGAGCTGCAATCCAGCGCACTCTTCCAACTCCCTGAGTGCCCGGTTGCGGCCCGTGAGACCCTCACTGAATCCCTGGAGCACGCCAACCACGCCCGGCGAGCGCTGCGCCTGGCCGGTGCCCGAATACCAGTGCTTGACGATAAGCCCCGGGAAGAGCGCCTCGACCTCTCCGAGCTGGCCGCGCTGGACTCCACCGCCGCCCGCGAGCTCCTTGCTGGCCTCAACCAGCTCCAGGCCCTGGCAGAGCGATACGACGGCGAGCGGGGCAAGATGATCGGTGGGCAGGGGGCGGACTTTGGAGAGGGGATTGCCGCGATGCGATCCAGGCTCCGGCAACTGCTGGGGATTCGAGAGGGGGCACGAGAATAAACACACCGACGGTTACGCCCCAGGAGCTTCGCCAGGCCGGTATAATAACGCAGGAGGTTTCTAGTGACTGGTGGGGAGAGTTCTGCCAAGCTTCAAATAGCAGAGCCTGCGGGATAGATTTGTGCCTCCAGGAGCGAGTGAGGGGCACAAATAAACCCTGGCTGAGTGTCTCAGCCAGGGTTTATTCTGCACTTGCTTGAGTTACCGGGATAGGTTGATTCGCTTCAACTCGTTCAGCAGGAAGTCAATGTTCGTGAAAGGATCGCCTCCGGTTCGCTTCCAACGAACGCGGCCGGACTTGTCGACCAGGATCGTCGAATGGAGTTCCATGTCCTCGAAGTCGTCGTATGACGAAAACCTCCGCGCGTTTTCATGCGCGTTGTCCGACAGGAACTTGATAGTCGACTGGTCCAGGGCTTTCGACTGCTTCAGCTTCGCCGGAGATTCGCTACACACGGCAAGCAAGACCGTGTTCTGGTCGTTGAACTCCGAACTCCGGTCGTTGAGCGACTTCAATTGCCCCACACAGTGCACGCAGGCATCCCCCAGGAAGAAGACAAGGATGACGTTTTTACCCTTGAAATCTTGCAGGCCGACCTTCTTGCCGTTTCGATCCACGACCTGAAGATTCGGAGCCTGGAACGGCTGCCAGTTCATCGGGCCAATCGAGTCGAGTTCCTTCGGTCGGTAGGTTCGCTCCGGGCGAGGCGTCTGCGCCACCGGCTTCGCGTCGAGGCCGAGTTTCCGGACATCTTCGAGCCACTTCAGGTTCGGGTCTGCCTGGGACCAAACATAGGACAGCCTTCCTGCATAGAGCGTCGCCTGCTCGCGGTTTCCGTTGGCGAAGTGAGCGAGCGCCAGCCCGGAGAGCGAAAAGCCATCGTTTGGCTCGTTTTTAAGCGCCTGCTCGTAGCAGTTGATCGCGAGCTTGTTGTCGCCACTCTTTCGGTAATGGTCTCCCAGGATGCGCAGGACGGGCCAGGGTTGTCCGGGAGGATCGTTCTCATACTCGCCCTTGTCGCGAAACTTCTGCTCAAGATCGGCGGCATTGAGAAGCTTGCGCTGGCCCTCCAAAGTGTTTCCCTCGGCAAGGCTCACGATGCCATCTGCGATGTCGGCCATCATATCCAGCGGGGATGCTGCGGGTGGAGGTGCCGGAAAGGGAGGAGTTTCCTTGGCCTTGAGCTTCTCGATGAGCGTACGAAGGCTGGTTACCCGCTCCCTGGCTTCGAAGCTCTTACCGACGGCACTGAGTGCCAGTGCTTCGGCAAATGCCCTCCCCAGCTTGCCGAAGTCCTCTTTATCGTTCCACTCGATTCCCTTGGGTGCCAAAATCTGGTCCCAGCGCTCAAACTTGAGGAGGGCGCGGACTCGGGCCGCAAGCCCCTGGCCCGCGATTGCACCCGTCTCTGCCGGGTTGTACTCGGGGTCGCGGGGGGCAGCCAGCATATCGGCGGAGCCTTGTAGCGATGCCTGTGCCATGCCAAGCTGTTCCTGGATGTAGCAGAGGTAGTTCCGGTTGTGCGGGTAGTTCCACGTCTCGAAGGGCAGTGCCAGTCGATCGTTCATGTACCGCAGCTCGGTCCGCGTCGCGGAGTCCATCGCAATCGCGGCCTCGTGCCACATGCCGATCTTGCTGTAGATATGGCCGGGCATGTGCATCGCGTGTCCGACATCCGGGGCCGATTTACTGTACAGCTCGCAGCTCCTGATCGCCTGGTCGGAAGAGACGCCATCCCAGTTGTGAATGCTGGCGTGGTGCGCACCGGGATGCATCGGACTCTTGGTCAGAACCTGCTGGATCAGCAGCTCGTTGGCGAACGCGCTACCCTGGCCGATGTTAAAGAGAGCAAGGAGACTCTTGGCTTCTACATCGTCAGGAAACCGAATCACGATCTGTTGGAGAGCGTTGCACATCGTCTTGGCGCGATTCTTCTCCTGCGGCGCGTATGCTTTCTCCCAGGCCTCGATATACAGACGTTCACGCTCGGTCACCTTATTTTTGCGCCGCACAGCCTCGCTCAGAAACGTCTTGTACCGGTCGAACTGCTTATCGTCGTAGTTGGGTGCGCCGACCGTGAACCAGTTGAATCCGCATCGAGCTAGGCTCCAGTAGGTCATGGCGTTGTCCGGATCGAGCTTGAGGCACCATCGAAACGAGCGCTCGGCCTCCTCAAACCAGAACGAGTGGAGCAAGGCGTTGCCCTGGTCGAACCACTTCTGCACTTCCGGGTTCTTCGTCGAAATGGGAAACGGGGTGTCTCCGATGCCCTTGATGACCCAGGGCCGAGTTCGCATGCCGGAGTCAAACGCGGACCCGTGTTTAGAGTGGCCGGGAGTGTCGTCGGCGAAGCCGATCGAGGGTGCCAGCAGCAGGAGCAAGAAAAGTAGAAGTTGATGTATAACGGTTACCTCGAACTGCAGTAATTTAACATGTTCTGTTGGGACTGCAGTCTGTGTTGGCTATTTTAGCACATCGTCACATATTGGGGTGCAGACTCAGACCCGTGTCGGAATAGGGTAGAGACGAACTGGGCGACGGAGAGGCGTGGCGTGGCGGAGTGCCGTATACTTTCTGTAGTATTGCACACTATGGATATTCTCAAACCTGCCTTGAAAGGCCAGTACCACGCCGCGCTCGACATGCTGAAAGGCGCGATTTCGGAGTGCCCTGATGCTCTCTGGATCGGAGGCACTCCGCCCCGGAGTTTCTGGCGACTCGCCTACCACACGCTCTATTTTGCGGATCTCTACCTCCAGGTACGATTCGAAGATTTTATTTCCTGGGAGCTGCACCGTGACGAAGTGGAGAGTGATGCCGAGCACGAGAAGCTCGATCCGATGCCCTACACCAAAGCTGAGCTGTTGGCCTATTGGGACCTGGTGGATGCCATGGTAGATCCTCAAATTGACAAAATTGACCTGGCGTCATCCGAGTCGGGGATTCCCTGGTACAAGATCCCCAAGCTTGATCACGTTCTCCTCAACCTGCGCCACATCCAGGAGCACGCAGGCCAGCTTCGCGATCGGCTTTTAGAGGCGGGCATTGACCAGCGCTGGCACACACGCCGCTAATCCTGCCCTTGATATAATAGTTCTACCCATCTTGCACGGAGGTAAAGATAATGACACTGACGCTTGAGATACCCGAAGACCTAGCCCCACGCTTTGCCGCCATACCAGAGAGTGAGCGCCCCCGCTTCGCCCTTGCCGCAATCCGCTCCGTGGTTTTCCAGGATGAGCAGATCGAACCTGCTGAGGGGGAAGACCTCGACGAGCTGATCGCGGCGATGAAGGAATCCGAGGAAGACATTGCCGCCGGTCGCACTATGACCATCGAAGAGATGGACGCTCGCATTAAGGCAAAGTTTTCCTGGATCAAGACCAAATCCGAGAGCAAAGCACAGCCTGTATGAACCCTCTGGACGAATCCGCTGAGCCGAACTTTGAGGAAGGCAAACAGTACAGTATCCGACCTACTGAGAAAGCCGTGCGGGACGTGGAAGCGGCCATTGATGAGATGTCGCGGTGGAACGGTACGGAAGCTGATCCCATTCCCGATGAGTCTGCCCATCTTGCTCTTGAGTGGTTCGAATCCTTTGAAAAGGCCCGTCAGACACTTGCCAACTACCCCCAGCGCTGCCCTGTGATTCCCGAACAGCAGCACTTCGTCACCGAGATAAGGCACCTTCTCTTTCGCCGCGCTTCTGGGGCTCCGACGTGGAGGATTCTCTTCTCTACACAAGAAGGTGATGGAGAAATTTCGCTTCAAATTGCAGGAAGATATTCTGAAACGAGAGGAGGCGATCTTGGAGCATGAGGAAGAATTGATAAAACGACATATCAAAATTATGGAGCAACACACCAAAATGATGAAACGTTACGACGGAATCTATGAGTAATACAGAAGAGCCCAATAAACGCACTCTTGCGGCGCAACGTCTGACAGCGCGGGTGCGCTGCGCGGGCTGAGCGAGCAAGATCGGGCCGTCGGCTCTGAAGATAATTTTAGCGGGTCTGCCGCAGGAGAAGCACCCGGATGTTCTTGTCGGGCTGGACACGTCCGACGACGCCGGGGTGATCCGGCTCAGCCCGGAGCTTGCCCTGATCCAGACCCTGGACTTTTTTACCCCCATCGTGGATAAACCCTACGATTTCGGGAGGATCGCCGCCGCCAACGCGCTCTCGGATGTTTATGCGATGGGCGGTGTGCCACTAACGGCGATGAACATTCTGTGTTTCCCCATCAAGGAGCTGCCCGGTGAGGTGCTCGCTGATATTCTGCGCGGTGGGGCGGATCAGCTCAAGCTCGCGGGGGTGCACCTTGCGGGTGGGCACAGCGTGGACGAT
>NZ_JAYUPA010000171.1:0-6053 GCF_043760365.1 Armatimonas sp. | reverse complement strand
TGCCAAGCAACCGCTGCCGCGACGGCAACCGCAATCGCACCCGCAATTCCCTCCGAGCTGGCATGCGTCACCACTGCGCTCTTCACTGCCTCGGCTTTGACGCGCTCCAGATCATCGGCGAAGAACGCTCCGAGCGGCGCGATCCGCATCGCCGAGCCATTGCCAAAGCTTCCTTGACCATCGAACATGGCGGCAGCGAGCTTTTGCCACTTTCCCCCTACCCGGTACTGGCGCATCAGATCGTGCATCGCTGGGCCGTAGCCACGCCCGGGCTCGTAGCGCTCGCCAAACTGGAGCGCCAGCACATCTTGGTTGATCTCGCCGTACTTTTCTAGCACGTCCGCAATGCTAATCGCCATCTGTGAGTCATCGGTCCAGCGCCACGGAGCACCCGGAAGCGCCCGTTGTGCAATCAGCTCCTCGACCATGTTGGGGTTGGAGAAATAACCCTCCCCAAACCCATCCCCTACGGAAAGTCCGTCCAGTGATAATCGTGTGCGTTCAATCGGTGTCATCTTTTTTCTCCGCCGATTGGAAATCGGCGTCTGCAATGGCACTGCGTGCCGCGAAGCCTGTTCCAGGCTGGGGAATAATTCGGTAGCCCGGCACGGGCTTTGCGGCTGAGGAACGAAGCCATTGTTGACGCCCAATTCCATTGGGCGGCTATTCGGTCTGGTAATCTGTGCGCGTCTCCATGATAATTTCCCCAAGGCGGTTCTTGCCGGTGCCGGTGCGGCCCGCGCCCCAGTAATAATCGGTGGGCGCGTCCTCGATCAGCGTTTCGTTCTCGGTGGCGATCAGGTCGGTGCGCAGTCGTTGGTGTGTGTCAAACTTTGCCTGGACGGCGCAGCGCATGATGTCGTCTTTTACCGAATCCCAGTCCGGGCGGAGCGGAATGGTGCGTGTGCGGCCCAGAGTTTTTGCCTGAGCGGCTGATTTTGCAAGTCGAATCTTCTCCTGGTACTCCGGGTGCGTCGGGAATTTCATCGCCTGGAAATAGTGTTCCACAGTCGGCCAGTAGAGTCCGTTGATCTCGAAGCCGTGCGGCGAGAAGTTTGAGAGGTAGGCGTTTTCTTGAGTTTTACTATAGAACTTGATGGGCATGGTAGATTTCCTCGCGAGGAAGCAAGAGGTCCTCGTATGGTTTAGGCGCTTGCTCGTGAGCAAACGCAGTAATGTCGCTAATTTCCAAAATCCAGGTTGTGGCGTAGCGGCGCAGAATATCACCGCGTAGCCCAAGCTGGATAGCGCGGCGTGTCTGTTTATTGCCTTTGGGATCGTGATCCGGATCCCACTGAAGACGCACCTCGGAGTGGGCGACGGCGTGTTGCCACTCTTCCCGCGAGCCGAAACTTGACGAATGGTAGGTCGAGGCGATGGCCTGCAACAGAATCGCGTCAAAGCCTTCGCGCCTCAGCCGTACGGCCAAGATATGCTCCTGCCCCGGCTTGCTCGCCCAGCCGCTCCGGTACATCATCCACAAGAAACCGGGCTTGATCCAGCTCATGCGCTCCAGTGAGAACGGCCCCCCAAAGCGCTGGTGCTCCACGGCGTAGAGCGCGATCTCCGGGCGAAAAGCCTGGTAGACCACGACCGAGTGCTCATCGAACTGGGCGAGGATCAGCTTGCCCTCGACTGGCCAGCGAGCGAGCTGGTCAAGATAGGGCTCAAAAACAAGTGTAGACATACTTTATATGTCGTTTGTACACGAAGTTTTGCTAAAGAGCAACCCCTCACAAAGATTCCCCCGCTAGGCGGGGGCTAGGGGGTAGGACGCCCTAATCCAAGAAAACGGGTTCGCGCTTGGTGAAGCTGAAGAGCTGAGCGGGGCGGTGGGCACCGCCACGGCGCTGCTTCTCCAAGCCTTCGAGTAGCTCGGTAGAGAGCATCTTCTTGCGGAAGTTGCGCTTGTCCAACTCGCGGCCCAGAATCAGCTCGTAGACATTTTGCAGCTCGGTGAGGGTGAACTCGGGCGCGAGGAGGGCGTAGGCGACACTGGTGTAGGCCAGCTTGGCACGCAAGCGGCTCAGGGCGGTTGTGAGAATCTTGGCGTGATCGAAGGCTAGGGAAGGAAGCTCCTCCACGGGCCACCACTGCGCTTCAGCGGCATCGGTGCCGGCGCGTGGGGCGATATGGGGCTCGGGCAAGAGGGCGTAGTAGGCCACGGAAATCACCCTTGTTCGGGGGTCGCGGTCTACCGTTCCAAACGTGTAGAGCTGCTCCAGAAACTCAGCGCCCGCGACACCCGTCTCTTCGGCAAGCTCGCGATGGGCAGCGGTGTCGAGATCTTCGCTCATCTGAACAAAGCCGCCCGGAAGTGCCCAGTGACCCTCAAAAGGCCAGACACCTCGCTTGATCAGCAGGACATGAAGCTTGCGTTCCCGCGCCGTGAACGCCGCCACATCCACGGTGACCGAGGGGCGGGCAAAAGCCGCGGGATCGTAGTCCGCGGGAGAATCTAAGGGGCTCACCGTCATTTTAAAATCTTTGATAATATTTCTGTCAGGCTTTATAGCCGACCCCCGTAAGTCTATCAGGGATTATACGGATTGTGCTAGGTTTCCGGTAAGTAGTTTTGTACACACCTACGCGGCCAGAGCGGGACGGAAATACTGCGCGGGAGCCGCCGCCTGTGGGGCAAGAGCGTGGAGCAGATAAGGGACATCTTCACGATCCGGCACCATCAGAGTGACAGCGCTCTGCCCGAACCGAATCGCCCCCCGGAGCCGTAGACCAGTAATCATCCAGCCGGTCTCGACACGCTGCTGGGAGAGTAGACCAAGGTAAACGACGGTTCCAGAAACATGAAGAGTGGTTTCACCCGAGGACGCAACCTCTAGCTGAGCAGGCTGGTTGTCGAAACCCGGCCCACTCGCACGCAGATCCAGACCCTGGGGAAGACGAACGAGAGGATCGCCTTGAGCCGGAACTTGCTGCGAAGCGCAGGGGGTGAAAAATCCCCGGTTCTGGTGGGCAGCAAGGGAACGCCAGAGCTGCTTAGCGGTTGCCTGGATTTTCTTAATCGTCGCGTTCATAACTAGAATAGTGTGCGGTTGAGGATTTCCTCCTTAGGAGAGAAGCAAAGAAAAGAGAGCCTTTTTCACGAATGGTTTGCCGAGGCCTGAAAGTCCCCCGCCCAGAGGGCACCCGGTCGGCTTCGCCAAGCGGCCCGAGGCCGCGCCAAACGTCTCCTTCTCTGCGGGCTCGGCCCGCTTCGCGCGGAGCGCGGCTCAGAGATGGCCTTTCAGGCCATCGAAGGGGATTCGTGAAAAAGCCTCAAGAGATGCGTTTTTTTAGGGGATGTGGAATTCGCGATACAATGGAGGCCGAGGAAAGAAGATGCTATCGTTTGCTTATTGGACATCTCCCAGCGCCTGGCTGGTGATTGTCTTGGTTGTTGTATTGTTCTTTGGCGCGTCTCGTTTGCCGCAGCTTTTTAAGGGCTTAGGCCAGGCGACCCGTGAGTTCAAAGAGGGAATAGACGAGCCCGAAGCGCCGAAAAAGTAAGCCGAGCTACCCGAGATGAAGACTGCGCTGGGGTATGGGGCAACATTTGTCACGGGGTTTGCGGCCTGTGCACTGATTCTGTATCTAGCGCAGGGGCGTCCCGATGGGCGGCGCGGTTCCGGGCTTCCTCCAGGGCGGCATGCGCTTTCTCAGGCACTGACACAGGCTCCCTCAGGCGGGGCGGCACGGGCACTCTCAGGACTGCCATCGGTTGCGGATGCGGCGGCTAGGCTTGCGCCCGCCGTGGTCAGTATTGAAGTTGAGGGTCATGAGAGTGTCCCGGGCCAGGGGTTCCTCGGTCAGTTTAGGACTCAGGATCGGCGTTTTGAGGGCTCTGGCTCCGGGATTCTGCTCTCCGCCGATGGCTACGTTCTCACCAACCAGCATGTTGTGGCACCGGTGCTCAATCAGCCAGACGCCAAGATTCAGGTGACCCTCTCCGATGGGCGGCGCTTCTCCGTTACGATTGTCGGAGGTGATGTCGCCAGCGATCTGGCGGTCGTCAAGCTACTGGGCGCGAAAAATCTCACGCCCGCACTGCTCGGCGACTCGGACACCGTGCGCGTCGGTGACTGGGCAATTGCGGTGGGCAACCCGCTCGGCTTTAATTCGACAGTTACACTCGGAATTGTCTCCGCGCTCAACCGCCACTATCCCCATCAGGATAGCGTCGCGCTTGAGAAAGTAATCCAGACAGATGCCTCCATCAACCCGGGTAACTCCGGAGGGGCACTCGCCGATATCGAAGGGCGGGTGATCGGGATCAATACGGCGATCGCCACTACCACGGGAGTCTCTACAGGGATCGGGTTCGCCATTCCTATCAACACAGCTCGCAAGATCGCCGCGCAGCTTATTGAGAACGGAAAAGTGCTGCGACCGTATCTGGGCGTGATCTACACCCCACTTTCTGAGGCGGATCGTAGCGCCCTTCCCAGCAACCTGACCCTACCACCGGATGGCAAGGGAATGCTTGTCCACTCTGGAAACAATGCCACTTCCGTGACACCGGGTTCCCCTGCCCAGAAGTGTGGGATCGTCGAGTGGGATGTCTTGCGAAAAGCTGATGGCAAGCCTCTCGATAACGACGAAGCACTGCGCAAGATTATCGCGAGTCACACCGTTGGCGAGCCGCTGAAACTCACCGTCTGGCGCAACGGGGCGGAGCAGGAGCAGGTTGCCACACTCGAGGAGATGCCCAACTGGTTCACCCAGCCGAATCGCTAACCTCTCCCTCACCTTCGCCCTCTCCCACCAGTGTCTGCCGGGCACGGCGCAAGCCCGGGGAGAGCACGACCGCGAGAAAGACACTGGCGGCAGCAAGGCTCGCTCCCAGTGCCATCGCTATAGACGTGCTGGTGCGTGAGGCGACAATCCCGGCCCAAAGGCTCCCAAAGGGCGTCAGGCCCATCATCAGAAACGCATGGACTCCCATTACGCGGCCTCGAAGCGCATCGGGAACCGAGGCCTGGATGAGGCTATTGCTCGTGGCAAAGACGCAGATCATGCAAAACGACGAGAGCGGCGCAAAGACAAATGCCCAGGTCAGGCTATGACAAAGCGCGGTTCCCAGAGAGAAAAGAGGAAAGAACACCGCGCCAATGGTCACGATACGGCCTTTGTAGGGCGATGCGGAGAGAAGCGTGCAGAGCAGTGCGCCCAGCAGTGCCCCTACGCCCCGGGCGCTCATTAGGTGGCTGTAGCGCGTCGCATCCGCCCCGAGCGTGAACTTCGCCAGTGTGGGCAAGAGAATCCAGTCGCCCGCCATAAAGACCGAGAAACTCGCCAGGATCGCCATGAGCGCCATAATGGGCCGGTGCTGCTTGAGATAGCCCAGCGCCTCGGTGACCCCTTTGAGGGGCGGCTCTTTTCCGGTTGCTTTTGGTGCGAAATCCCCCCGCATCAGCCGTAGCCCGACAATCACAGCGAGATACGAGAGTCCGTTGGCCAGAAAGCACGGTGCCATCGCCCGCTGCTTATCCGCGATCAGTAAGCCCGCCACGGCAGGCCCGAGCACGCGTGCGGCATTGAAGAGCGACGAGTTTAAGCCGATGGCGTTGTGCAGATCCTCTTTGCCCACCAGTTCCACAATAAACGCCTGCCGCGCGGGAATATCAAAGACATTGGTAATGCCCAGCAAGACGGCGAAAATCGCCACCTGCCAGAGCCGCATCTGATCCGTCGCCACGAGGGCCGCCATGCCCAGTGCCAGCACGGCTTGTGCCACTTGCGCCCAGAGAACAATGCTGTGCTTGGAAAAACGATCCGCGAACCAGCCGCCATAAAACGCCCCGAGTAGCATCGGCAGCGACCCCAGCGTCATGATCCAGCCCTGCGCCGCACTCGCCTCTTTCTCACTCACCGCCAGCAGCGTGACCAGCCAGCCCTGTGCCGTCATCTGCATCCACGAGCCGATCAGGGAGATCGCCTGCCCGGAAAAGAAAAGCTGGTAGTTGCGGTGGCGCAGGGCAGAGAAAGCGGCGGGTGTTGACACAGCCTTATGCTACCACGGAGCACACTAGCGATTGCCCCTGCCAGTTGGAGCG
>NZ_JAYUPA010000170.1:0-6056 GCF_043760365.1 Armatimonas sp. | reverse complement strand
ACGACGAGCCTGGCGGAAAAGAAGGCACGCTTAGTTTTTGCGAGCTTTGAGAAAGAGCCGGTGATATCGCCGTATCCCTTGGAAGTGGCAATTGAGGGATTCGCACACCCGTTTACAAACCACTCGAATCTCTTCAGTCGTGAGAAGCTTGACTTCGGGACGAAGTTCTTTCTGGCACGGATCCCCCAAGGCGAGTACGCGAAAATTTTAGATCTTGGCTGTGGAAATGGCATTATTGGAATTGCGGCCAAGCAGCGCAATCCCGCTGCACAGATTATCTTCAGCGATGAGTCGCGGATGGCCTTGCAGAGTGCCCAAATAAACTACGCCAAGTTCTTCCCTGATGATACTTCCGCTGGGTTTGTTTGGACCAACGGCTACGAAGACCAGGAGCGTGAGTCGCTGGATCTTGTGCTCTGCAATCCGCCGTTTCACCAGGAAAAGACGATCAGTGATCAGATTGCCTGGCAGATGTTTGTGGACGCGCAGCGGGCGCTGAGAGTGGGCGGGACCCTCCGCGTGGTTGGGAACTCGCACCTGGGCTACCACCTGAAGCTCAAGCGCATCTTTGGCAACAGTAAGATTGTTACTCTCAACGAGAGATTTATGATTGTGGACGCCGTCAAGTCCGCCCGAGTGGTACAATAGCGAACCATTGTTTGTTGGGGCGGAGGGCACATGCCAAAGGGAAGTGGACGGTTTGAGTTTGTGGGGCCGGCACCCGCGGGCGATCAGCCAAAAGCGATTGCACAGCTTGTCGAGGGGCTAAATCAGGGCGAAAAACGCCAGACACTGCTGGGAGCCACGGGCACAGGGAAGACGATCACCATTGCGAAAGTGATCGAGCAGGTGCAACGTCCCACTCTGGTGATGGCGCACAATAAAACGCTCGTGGCGCAGCTCTGCACCGAGCTGAAAGAGTGCTTCCCAAATAATGCGGTCGAGTACTTTGTCAGCTACTTCGACTACTACCAGCCCGAGGCGTATATCCCGCAGACCGATACGTTTATCGAGAAAGACAGCTCGGTCAACGAGGAGATCAATCGCTTGCGCCACTCGGCGACTCAGGCGATTCTCTCGCGGCGCGACACGATTATTGTGGCATCGGTCTCGTGTATCTATGGGCTGGGCTCACCCAAAGAGTACAAAAATAAGCTGGTCTGGTTTGAAGTGGGCCAGGACTGCGATAGAGACGAGATTCTCCGCCGCCTGGTGAGTATGCAGTTCTCGCGCAACGATGTCGCGCTGACACTGGGCACTTTTCGCGTCAAAGGTGACACCCTGGAGATCCAGCCCATCAATGAGGAGATTATCTATCGAATTGAGTTCGACTGGGACACCGTGCGCCGCATCAGCTCCATTGACCCGGTGACCGGCGAGACACTGAGCGAGCGCGATGAGCTCTCGATCTTTCCCGCGACACACTGGGTGAGCGACCCGGAGAAAATCGAGGGGATTATCACCAAGATCGAGACCGAGATGGAGGCACAGGTCAAGAAGTTTGAGGCCGAGGGGAAGCTCATCGAGGCGCAGCGAATCCGCCAGCGCACGAACTTTGACATGGAAATGGTGCGTGAGATGGGGTTTTGCTCAGGGATTGAGAACTACTCCCGCTGGTTCGATGAGCGTGATGCGGGCTCCGCGCCCAATACGCTGATGGAGTACTTCCCCGATGATTTTTTGATTGTCCTCGACGAGAGCCACCAGACCATTCCACAGCTCAATGCAATGTACGCCGGAGATAAAAAGCGCAAGGAAACGCTGATTGAGTACGGGTTCCGGTTGCCATCGGCTGCCGATAACCGTCCGCTGCGCTTCCAGGAGTTTGAGAAGCAAGCCGCACAGATGATCTTTGTCTCCGCGACGCCCTCGCCCTACGAGCGCCAGCACTCCGAGCGCATCGCCGAGCAGATTATTCGTCCGACGGGGCTTGTGGACCCAACCATTATTATTCGCCCCAGCAAGGGCCAGATAGACGATCTGATCGGGGAGATTCGGGATCGCATCGAGAAGCACGAGCGCATTATTGTCACGACGCTCACCAAGAAAATGGCCGAGGATCTTACGGAGTATTTAGTGGAACTGGGCATTAAAGTCCAGTACCTGCACTCTGATGTCCATACTTTAGAGCGCTCCGAGATTCTGCGTGATCTACGGCTCGGTGTCTATGATGTGGTTATCGGCATTAACCTACTGCGCGAGGGGTTAGACTTACCTGAAGTCTCGCTGGTCGCGATTCTCGATGCCGATAAAGAGGGCTTCCTGCGCTCCGAGACGAGCCTCATCCAGACCATTGGCCGCGCCGCCCGAAACTCCGAGGGGATTGTGCTGATGTACGCCGATAACATCACCGGCTCGATGCAGCGCGCCATTGACGAGACCGACCGGCGGCGTGCCATTCAAGTGGCGCACAACACCAAGCACGGCATCACGCCCACCACGATCAAGAAAGCCATCCAGGATGTCTTAGCGGCCAAGCAAGTCGCCGAGGCCAAGAGCTACTACAAAGTTGCCAAAGATGCCGCCCCCGAAACGCTCCCGCTCGATCAGCTTCTACTGGCGCTCACGGACATGGAAAAAGAGATGAAGCAAGCCGCGAAGAACTTAGACTTCGAACACGCCGCCTTGCTCCGTGACGAGATGAGCCGCTTAAAGAAGCTCTTGCCAACGGAGATGAAGCGGAAGTAGGGCAGCCCACAGGAACGTGGGGCGCACGCTCCGCTCCTGGCCTTCGGCCTTAAAGTCGCTCCGCGACATCGTGGCGGTACGCCAGAAGCGAAGCGTGACCCCGACCTTCACGTCGAGGGGATTTTAGGATATAACACAGCCATGATTACCTCGATTGAGATTGAAAACCTGCGCGGGATTGCTCACGGTAAGCTTGAAGGTTTGACCAAACTTACTGTACTTATTGGGCCAAACGGAAGTGGTAAGAGTAGTATTTTAGATGCTATATGGATTTTTACTAGTTCTCAGCCCGGATTAGTTATGCAGAGCACTATGGAAAGACATTCAGGGACTGGAAATAATAGAAAATGGTTTCTTTATAAAGGAAATAAAACAAATAAAATGAATATACGAGGTGATATATTAGTAGATGATATTAAAACAGAAAGAAATATTGGTTTTGAATATAATCTACAGCAAGATAATGTAGCAGGAGTGATTTTGGATAATGGGAATGTAGTAGGTCATGTTAATCCTGGATTTAATAAACCGATAAAAAATAATCCTATAATGGATGTGAAAATGATTGGGAAGTTTTCGGGATTATCTCAGCCAAATATTCATGATTTATTTTCAGAAATGGATATAGTAGGTCGCCAAAATGAAGCTGTAGAAATCATTCAAAAAATAATGCCGAATATTAAAGATGTGAAAATATTAACAGAGAATGGTTCTCCATTTTTATTTGTTTCTTATCCCGATTATAGTGTGCCGGTAGCAATTTCTGGGGATGGTGTTTATTCACTTATCCAACTTGGATTGGAATTAGCTCTTCGATCTGGTGGGATTGCTTTACTGGAAGAACCTGAGATTCATTTACATCCAGCAGCTATTCGTGAAACGGCAAAGGTAATCTGGGGAGCAGTTCGTCGTGGAGTCCAAGTAATTTTGACAACGCACTCGATAGAATTGATTGATGACCTGCTTAAATTTTCGAGTGAAGAAGAAATTGATAAACTTAGTGTGTTTCGTGTAAAGCTTGATGATGGAGTATTGAAAAGTAGTCGGATTTCGGGGGCAGATGTAGAGTTTGCTCGGCATCAGATTGGAGATGATCTTCGATGAACGAGCGTGAATCTATTATCATTTGCGAAGGTTTTTATGACCGTGCATTCTGGCATGGCTTGTTAGTTCATCAGTTCGCTTGTAAAGATAAACGTATGTCTGGCCCTTGGGGAGATCCAAAAGGTGGGGGGATATATGGATTGTATTCCCCTTCCAAGTTTCCATTACGAATTCAACCGATCAGTCAGCAACCAGAACGGCAGACAGGGGAGAAGAAAGAAAATCCTGTTTTTCGGGAAGCACGGCGACTTCTTACAGGACGTGAGACGAAACCACTCAAGCATCTTATAATCAATGTTGATCCTGATACGGAAGAAGTTAGTCAGAGAGCAAAACAGATACATGCAGAGCAACTTCTTCGGTTTATGCAAGGCATTATCCCTGATGCGCATACAGAAACAAATGGCGATGTGTTACTGGATGAAGATGCTACCCGAGTTTCTCTCGTCGCATGGCGAGTCGATTCTGACGCACACTCCTCGGTTCCTATTAAACAGACACTAGAGCGTTTAGTTTCGGCAGCTATATCGTCTGCCTACCCGCATCGTGCGGAGAATGTGAAAGATTGGCTAGCTAGCCGAATAGATCCTCCGCAGCATAGTCCTAAAGAAGTAGCTTGGTCTTATATGGCAGGATGGTTTGCAGAGAGTGGTTGTGAGCGATTTCTAAAGGATGTTTGGAATGATCCAAGTGTTGTCGCAGGATTTAAAAGAATTTTGGAAGAAAATGGCTCATGGGAGAAGATTATTCAATTTGCTGAATGATTTGTAGGAGTCAGGAAAATGATCTTGGAGATTCTAAAATTTCTGTAGGAATTCTAGAATAATCCTAGGAGTTTTGATAAAATCGTGTAGGTGGGAAATGAATCCTGCCAGTTGCAGAGTAAAGGAGCTAGTTTATGGCACGTCCACGTAGTACCAGTACTATCCTTGATAGTGCGAAGCAGCGCCTCGAAGCGCTCAAGAATATTGACCCCAATTTGGATTTTGGGGGAGGCGTGAGTGTTGCGACTCTCACCGCCGCAGTAGACGGAACCCAGACCAAGCAAACTGCCTATAATGACACGGCAAGCGAGCTGACGGCACGCGCCATTGATCTCGACGATGCTCTGGAGCTGCTACGACAGCTTGACAGCCGAGTGCTTTCCGGTGTGGCTGCGGTCTATGGGCGCAATAGCAAGGAATACGGGATGGTCGGCGGAACACGCACCAGCGACCGCAAGCCCGCTCAGCGCAAACCCAAAGAGCCCACCCCCTAACCCCTGCCCGGCGGGGGGACAATAAGGTATCGGTATCGGAGGCCCATTCATGGGTCTTGTCGGGCGCGAAGCGCCGCTCATAACCCGCTACGCGGGCGGGCCGCTTTAGCCGCCCGTTTCCCGCCCGGACGCGTAACCCCATCCGTTCATCGGGTAAAATAGGAACGCAAGGCCCACGATGACGTTTGTACATCGTGGGCGTTTTTGTTTTTGGGGAGGCAGCAGGATTATGGATCAGAACACGGCGCGGCGCGGGGCGGAGACGCAGCAGAAGGCGCTGGAGATCAATCTCACGGAGCGGCTCTACGGGACGTTTGCGGAGATCGGTGCGGGTCAGGAAGTGGTGCGCTGGTTCTTTCAGGTGGGCGGCGCGGCGGGAACCATTGCGAAGTCCATCTCGGCGTATGACATGACCGTCAGCGATGCCATCTACGGATCGTCGCCGCGCTATGTCTCCCGCGAGCGGCTCCAGACCATGCTCGACTATGAGTTTAACCTGCTGCGGGAGCGTCTTAGCCCGTTGCGTGGCCCCACGACTGACTTCTTTGTTTTCTCCGATACCGTCGCTGCCAGAAACTTTCATGGTACCAATGAGTGCCACGGCTGGATGGGGGTCAAGTTCCAGCGCCCGTTTGAGCTAGAAGCCAGTCAGGTTGTCATTCATGTGCGCATGCTCGACACCGACAATATCAGCCAGCAAGAGGCTCTGGGTATTGTTGGAGTTAATCTGATCCATGGCGCACTGTTGCACTTCGACAACCCGGACTTGATCCTGCGTGAGCTGCTCGATAGCCTGACGGCAGAGCGTGTCGAGGTGGACATGGTCAAGTTCAGTGGTCCCGCGTTTTTGGAGATAGATCACCGGCTCATGGCACTGAAGCTGGTGCAGCTAGAGCTCTCCAATGCGGCGCTCTTCTCTGCGGATGGGGAAGTTCTCCAGCCGTCGGAAGTGCTGCGTAAGAAGCGTATTCTCGTGGAGCGTGGCTCGTTTCGGCCCGTGACACAT
>NZ_JAYUPA010000169.1:0-6061 GCF_043760365.1 Armatimonas sp. | reverse complement strand
GAAAAGTTCGACATCGCGCAAGCCTGGCCGCTACGCACCGAAGGATCGGATCCGAAGACACTGGTGCTGACTGCCGCACCGAAGTACCAGGAAAAGGCGCTTGTCTGGGTTAAAACACACTATCCCGTGGTGCTAACCGAAGGAGAGAAGCCGCAGGAGACGACACTCACCGTGGAGGTTACGGGGCTCAGAAGTACAAAAGGCAGCGTGGTATTCTCCCTCTTCTCTGGTTCGGAGGGCTTCCCTGATAAAGGCGAGAAAGCCGTAGCAAGTGGACAGTGCGCTATCGCCGACGATAAAACAGCCCGTCTGATTGTCCCCAAGCTCGTGCCCGGTAGCTACGCAGTGACACTCTTTCACGACGAAAACGCAAACGGCAAGCTAGACACCAAGACCTTCGGGATTCCCAAAGAGGGTTTTGGTTTCTCCCGTGACCCCAAGATCCGTGTCGGGCCGCCGCGCTTCAAAGACACCGCGTTTGCCATCACGGGCGCAGGCTCCGAGCGAGTCATCACCATCAAGCTGGTGCATCTGTGAATCCGATTTCTATGGGGCGCGTGACAGTGGTATGGACTCCCGCCCGTGGCCTGAGTGTTACACTCGACAGCGTGCCGGTGATCCGTCGCTCGACTTTTTATCTGGTCAAAGCGGGCTGGAGCGGCGTGCTCTTCAACCCGACGGTGGTGCGGTGGAGCGAGACTCCCTGGCGCAAAGTCGGCCAGAGCTGGCTGGCGGAGGCGAGTGCGGAGAACGAGAGCGCTACCGTTGCCTTCGAGTGGCTCGTCAGCGAAACGTCGGTCAGTACAACTCTGCGCTACCGGCTCAAGTCCGATATTCCCACCGAGATCGAGTGGGCGGCGGGCTATGTCAACGCCAATCTTCTCGCGGGCACCTCCGTAAGTGGCGACACGCGCTTCGCCAAAATCCCATACGCTCCGCTCACCGGCTCACAAGACGAGCGCCGTGTCGGGCCGCCGTTCTCCAAGCTCGCGTTTCAGACAAAGCTCGGCCAAGTGATTTTTGGCTGGCACAGTACGGAGAAATCAGAAAAGCCCGTTTGTTTTGATGCTCGCACCGAGGCTTTCGAGTGGGCGCAAGCCGCCCCGACGTTCTGGCTGGGCCTTGGCTCACCCGCTCGGGCGGTGCGTTTTGCGGACGGGGAGCAGGCGGCGGTGTTTACAGTGGCGTTTGGCCCACCCCCTAGCGTGCCTACCCCCCCCGCCCCCGCCCGGCGGGGGAGCCTGAGTCGAGGCGATGCGTTTGTGCCGCAACCGGCCAAAGCGCCGCTGGTGATCCCAACGCCCAAAAAGCTGATGGTGACAGGCCCGCCTGTGCGCTTGACGAGCAAGATGAAGCTCGAAGTTAGCGGCCCCGGTGCGCAGCGAGCACTAGCACTCCTGCAAGAAAAAATTCCCAACCGAATAGATTCCCCCGTCGGACGGGGGCTGGGGGGCCGCCCTGAGTCCTACACAATCTCCGTTCGCAAAGACCGCATCCAACTTACCGGCAACGATGAGGCAGGCACGCTCTGGGCAGCGCAGACACTGCTGCAGTTAATAAATACTGATGTGCGTGGACAAGTCATTCACTCGGTGGAGATCGAAGACTGGCCGACGCTCAGCTTTCGGGGGGTGCATCTCTTTCACGGGCAGAACGCGCTACCGTTTCAGAAAAAGCTTATTTCGCGGCTCTACTCGCCCTTTAAGCTCAATCACTTGGTCATTCAGTGTGAGCAGCTCAGGTGGGAGAGTGATCCGTCGGTGGCTCCAAGCTGGGGCGGCACCAAGGCGGCGATTAGAGAGGAAGTGGCGTTTGCAACGGCGCATGGAATCACCTTAACGCCACTGGTACAGAGCTACGGGCACATGGAGTGGCTCTTCAACAAGCCGCAGAATCGGGCGTTTGCCGAGGACCCCGAGCTGCCCTACGCCGTGAATATATCCAATCCCGCTGCCGTCGGTTATCTGGAACGCTTGGTCGCGGAGGCCGATGACTTGTTCGGAGCCCCCGCGTTCCATGCCGGTCTCGATGAAGTGACCATGCGTGGTCGCTTCCCCTTTCGCTCAGCCCCACGGACATTTGCAGAGCTTTTTGTGAGCAACGCCAAGCACTGGCACGCTTTTCATCGTAAGCGTGGCAAAGAAATGTGGATGTGGGCCGATATGGTGCTACATCCCTCTGAAGTCGCGCCGTGCTTTGGCACCGCCCCGAGCGCCGCCGATGCGAAGGCGCTACGTGTGGGCCTGCCTAAAGATATCGTGATGTTCGACTGGCAGTACGGAGCACATGAGAAGTTCCCGTCGCTGAAGACACTGCGCGAGGCGGGATTTGCCAAAGTCGTTGCCTGCACCTGGTTCAATCCCGGCAATGTGGTGAATTTTGCGAAAGCGGCCGCCGAGTCAGGGGCGTGGGGTGGCTTGCAGACGACCTGGTGCGGCTACGAATCGAAAGCCGAGGTGCTCGATGGCCCTGAGCGGCGGCAGTTTGTCGCAATGGTACTGGCAGCGGAGCACTTCTGGAACGGTGGCGTGACCAAGCCCACGTGGGACGCGGGGGAAATCTTCAACCGGCTCTGGAGCGAGGATCAAAGCAAACCACAAGCGCCTCGTGCGGGCTCGGTCGCGGTGCTTCCCGGAAAAGCCCGCGAGGCACGTCTTGGCGATGGCGTTCTCTACCGTCTGTCTTCCACACTGCTTGCCGGAAAGCTCACCGAGCCCGCGCCGCTCTCGCTCCTGCTCGATCTGCCGGGAAGCGAGCTGCGCGTGATTGTCGCGGCAACGCATAAAACCGAGCGCGGTACAAAAGTCGGGGCAGTGACGGTAAATGGGAAAGAGACGGCGCTGGTCTACGGCGTGAATCTCTCCGCCGCCGATGATTTTACAGCCCTTTCTGATCCGAGCGTACGCACCGTCGCGCCCGGCTTGCGGAGCCTGGCAATCCCCGGTGGCGGAAAGCTGACGATCAGTAGCACGAATGGGGAATCAGGACTGGTCGTCTACGGGGTGACGGGGTTGGTATAATCCCCCCATGTTGTGCGAAAAATTTGATAATCCCGGTAAGGTGAGCTTTACCACGATCCCTACCAAGCGTGACGGTGACATGACCGAAGCGCAGGCGCTAGTGCGCTTTGCCAAGCAAGCCTTGGAGCTCGGCAAGCTTCAGGAATTGCTCTCTGCCGCCGGAACCCATGCGCTTCTCGTGGTGCTCCAAGGACGGGATGCCTCGGGCAAAGACGGTGCGATTAAGGGCGTGGCGGGTGCGATGAACCCTGGGGGGACACGTGTGGCGGCGTTTAAAGTGCCTACTCCTGAGGAGCGCGCTCATGACTTTCTCTGGCGCATCCACAAGCAAACCCCCGGCAAGGGCGAGGTAGTCTTCTTTAATCGCAGCCACTACGAGGATATTCTCGTGGTGCGCGTCCATAACCTCGCGCCCGAGGCGGTCTGGGAGAAGCGCTACGAGGATATCAATAACTTTGAGAACTTGCTCACCGACAACAACGTGATCGTGGTGAAGTTTTTCTTGCATGTGAGCAAAGAGGAGCAAGAGAAGCGGCTTTTAGAGCGTGAGGCCAACGCCGAGAAGTCCTGGAAGCTGAATCCCAGCGACTGGACGGAGCGCAGCTTCTGGGACGACTACAGCGCGGCCTACGACGATGTGCTGGAGCGCTGCTCCACCCCGGAGGCCCCTTGGTACGTGGTTCCCGCCGACAACAAGTGGTTTCGCAATGTCGCCATGGCCGAGGTGCTGATCGAGACGCTCAAGCCCTACAAGGCCGAGTGGAAAGCCGCTTTAGAGAAGCTCGGAGCGGAGCAGAAAATCGCACTGGAGAAGATTCGAGCCGGACAATAATAGCGCCTGGCTAGCCGAGCTTGCGAAGTTTCTGATCAAACGCCACGGCTCCGATAATCAGCAGGCCGATGTAGATATTCTGGTCGAACGGGTCTACGCCCAGCAGGTTCGAGCCGTTACGCAAAACGGCGATGAGCAGCGCCCCCAGAAGCGTGCCCGAGACGCGGCCCTCGCCGCCTGCTAGGCTCGCGCCACCCACCACGACGGCAGTGACCACATCCAGCTCGTAGCCACTGCCGCCCGTGGGGTTGCCGGAGCTGAGGCGGGCGGACTCCACAAGCCCTGCAAGGCCCGCCAGTGCGCCACCGATGGCATAGACTGCAAGCTGCACACGCTCCACAGGAACACCCGAGACGCGTGCGGCCTCGGCGTTGGAGCCGATCGCGTAGACATAGCGGCCCAGCTTGGTGTAGTGCAAGATAAAGGCGATCAGCCCGGCAACTACCACCACCAAAATGAGCGGCATCGGGACTCCCAGCACCTTGCCCGCAGCCAGTGCATTGAAAGTGTCGGGCGTCCCATCCACCGTGACGCCCTTGGCAATCCGCAGCGTGACGCCACGCGCGACCAGAAGCATCCCGAGGCTGGCGATAAAGGCGGGGACTTTCATCTTTGTCACAATCACCCCGACCAGCCCGCCCGAGAGCGCCCCGATTCCGATTCCCGCCAGCACTCCCAGCGGCACCGACCAGCCGGACTTGACCATCAAGTATGCGGAAGTGACGCCCGAGAGCGCGAGAACGCTGCCCACGGAGAGGTCAATTCCCCCGGCGATAATCACCAGTGTCGCGCCCATCCCGATCAGCAGTAAGTACGCGTACTGCCCCGTCACGCCGTAGAGGTTGTCCAGGCTGAGAAACGACTGGTGCCCGGTGGCCTGCGGCACGCGAATGGCGAAGAAAATGCAGAGCAGGAGCAAGGAAACAGCAGGTAGTAAGCGCTTGGCAAGTGTCATAGTGCGATATCTTTTCCGGTCATCATAAAGTGCAGCACGCGATCGGGCGTGGCATCCGCGCGGGCAATGTCTGCCACTAAGCGGCCCTGGAAGAGCACCAGAATCCGGTCGCTCATCCCCAGAAGCTCAGGAAGCTCGGAGGAGACCAGCACGATGGTCGCGCCCTCACGAGTGATAGCGTTCATCTGCTCGTATATCTCAACTTTGCTCCCCACATCCACGCCGCGCGTCGGCTCATCAAAGAGCAACACCGACGAGCCCGCATGGAGCCAGCGCCCGAGCACCCCTTTTTGCTGATTGCCGCCTGAGAGCGTCCCGATAAGTGTTTCCGTGCTAGAAGTCTTGATCCGCAGACGCTCGATCTCGGTCTTTGTCGCGGCTTTGTCCGGCCCATGGGAGAGCCACGGCCCCGGCGCGATCTTCTCCAGCCCCGCAAGAGTGACATTGTGGCGCACCGGCAGCCCCAGCGCCAGCCCCGTGCGCTTGCGGTCCTCCGTGAGCATCCCGACGCCCGCCTTGATCGCCGCCCGTGGGCCTTTATTCAGCGGCAGCGGCTTGCCATCCACAAAAACGGTCCCGACCATGTGCCGCAAGCCAAAAATCGCCTCTAGGAGCTCCGTACGCCCGGCTCCCATCAGCCCGGCGATCCCGACCACTTCCCCCGCATAGGTCGCGAACTGCACGCCATCCAGATCCACTTTGAGCCGCTCCGCACCGGGGGTGATGGTTTTCCGGGGATAAAAATCCGAGAGCTCCCGCCCCACCATGGCACGCACCACCGTGGACGTGTCGGTCTCGCTAATATTGGACTCATAGACTTGCAGACCATCACGGAGCACCACCACTCTGTCGCAGAGCACGAAGCACTCGGGTAGTCTGTGGCTCACAAAAACCATCCCGATGCCGCGCTCTCGCAGTGCCCGCAGCGTCGTGAACAGCTCCTCGATCTCTTTCTCACCTAGCGACGATGTCGGCTCGTCTAAAAGCAGCAGCTTTGCTTCTTCAGACAGCGCCTTGCAGATTTCCACCGCCTGTCGCTGCGCGGGGCCAAGTGTCCCCACCAGTGCATCAGGGTTAAGATCAAACCCGTGGCCCGTCAAGAGCGCCTGCGCTTTATCATGCATCGCCTTGTGATCCAGCAGGCCACTGCGCATTGGCTCCGCGCCTAAATAAATATTCGCGGCAACACTCAAGTGCGGCGCAAGATTCAGCTCCTGGTAGACCGTCCGAATCCCTAAGTCACGCGCCTTCGCG
>NZ_JAYUPA010000168.1:0-6063 GCF_043760365.1 Armatimonas sp. | reverse complement strand
AGAACAAAGATAATCCCCAGAAAGACCGCCGCCACCCGCAGGCTCAGCCCTGCCTGGCGGCGCATCACCGAGCGCAACAATTCCTTGTCGTTCATGCCTGGCAGGTTCACCGGGCAGGAGTGGAATTCCTGCCTCCGCTGAGGCCTTCACTGCCCAGTGGCACTCAGCTCCCGCGTCGCAAGCTCGGCCAGTGTCGTGGCTTCCCCGACCGGCACACTACTGCGAATACGAACGGCTTTGCCCTCTCGCGTGATCTGGAGCATAAATAAATAGAGAAATCGGTCGCTGGCGAGCGCACAGGCGGTGGTGAGTGGGTCGGGGTTGAGGCGGCGAAACTGCAGCTCGCAGATGAGCTCACGGCGCGTGGGAAAGTGATCGCAGGCCTCGTTCACCTGCGCACAGCTCTCCCTATCATCCTTGCGGCAGAGCACCACGGTTCCCCCTTGGCCAATTGCGGGCATCACCAGCTCCGGCGCGAAGATCTCCGTGGCAGCGTCGGTCAGCCCCAAGCGAGAGAGATCGGCGTAGCCAGCAACCACGGCCACCACTTTACCTTCGTCCAGCGCTGTAAGCTGGTCTTCAAGAGAGCCGTCCAGCATGAGGCACTCCAGATCGGGTCGTAGCAACTCTAGCTGCGCTTGCTGAAGTGAGGTGCCAATGCCAACCCGTGCGCCTTCGGGGAGGTGCTCCAGTGTCCCGATGCCTGGTGCGACCAGCGCCTCGCGAACATCGCCGCGCTCACAGAACGCAGCGGGCTCCAGGTCTGTGGGCAAGTTATCAGCGGAGACCACGGCAGCATCTGCCTCGCCTGAGCGAACGGCAGCGGCGGGGTCGGGGCAGGTAAGCACTGTCGCGCCTCCTAAAAGCTCCCCCACCCATGCCGCACGCCACGCCCCAAGAGCGTCGTGATGAACGGCAATTGTCACTTTTTAGGCCGTGCCCGCCAGCGCTCGTAGAGCCCAGACTGCTTGCTCGCCAGATTCACGGGCTTACCCGCCACAAATGCCTGCCGAACTTGCGTCATCACCTCCAGAATATCCCCGTTGGTAACAATCAAGTTCGCATCTTTGCCCATCTCGATGCTCCCCAAGCGACTGCCTGCCCCAAGAATCTGCGCCGCCCCGAGCGTGATGGCCTTGAGCGCCTCTTCCCGGCTCAGGCCAAACGCCGCCGCCATCGCCGCGTGCTGGGCCAGATTGCGTACTTTCTGAGAGTCACCGCCGGTGGTGAGGGCGAACTTCACCCCCGCTTTGGCCAGCCGAGCGGGAAGCGTAAAGGCGTCGTCGTAGGGCGCGTCCTGGCGGCGCGGTAATGCCAGTGTGGAGCCGAGTAGCACCGGGACACTCTCTTTGACCAGAAGCTCGGTGCACTCATCCGCCTGGCTTCCCCCGACAATCACCAGAGGAAAACCTTCTTTTTTCGCCCAGCGCACCGCCGTCTCAATCTCCTGTTTACTGTTCGCGTTGACAAAGAGCGGCACTTTCCCTTCCAGAACAGGAAGCATCGCCTCAAACTTCACATCGCGCGGGGTCTTAGGATTGGCGTTTCGGGCCACCTGATAGCGCCGGGCCTCTTCCAGGAAATCCGCGACGGCTTGGAGCGGATCGGCGGCAGGAGCTGCGCCCGGGACAGCAGCAGCGCCCTGGGCGCGGCGGCCCGCAAACGGCGGCTGAGCGATACCCGCACGGTTGGCCTCGTCGTCCGCAGTCTCGTCACAGCTATCGTCGTGGTGGTGCTCCCCGAAGCGCCGTCCGCCGCCACCACCGCCTGGAAGTGTGGCGAGCAAGCCCGCAAGGGGATCGAGCGACATCTCCTCCCATGTCCAGCCGTCCAAGTTGATCAGTGCTCCCATCCCAGAGAACGTGGCACCGGAAGGCACGACCAAGGCGCTTAGAACTCCCTCCGCACGGGCCACTTTAATTGCCTCGGAGTCGGGATTGATCACGTGCGCCGCAAAGAGCTCGGGCTTGTATGTCCCCTGCTCGCTGAGATCCTGCGTCTCACGGCGCGAGTCAATCTCATTTGCGCCAAGGGTGGTGTTGGCATTAATTAGCCCGGGGTAGACATGCTGACCGGAGATATCTGTGGTCTTCGCGCCCGCAGGCACACTCATCTCGCCTGCCTTGCCTACTGAGAGGATCTTTCCGCCCTGCATCACGACCACGCCATTGGGAATATCCACGCCGCTGACCGTGTGGACAGTACCTCCGACTAGGGCGGTGATGGGGCCAGAGAGCGCCCCTCCTGCCCCGACCGGGCGTGGGGGACGTTGCGGTAGAACGTTGTTACTTTCTTGTCCACCCGCCGGGCGAGGGCTAGGGGGCTGGCTCGTGGTTCCTGCCAGCTCTTTGACCAGCCGTGTCTTCTCCACCGCCAGCTCTTTCCGGGCAGCAAGATCGGCCTGTCGGTCAAAGAGAAGCTTACCGTCCACAAATGTTTTCTCGGCCATCGAGAAGGGCGAGAGAGGGTCGCCGGACCAGAGAACCACGTCGGCGTCTTTTCCGACTTCAAGCGAGCCGGTCATCTTATCAATATGAAGCTGCTTAGCCGGGTTGATGGTCACCATTTTAAGCGCTTCGGAAGGCGACATATTGCCCCAGCGGATCGCTTTGGCCGCCTCGACATTCATACGGCGCGCCAGCTCACTATCATCGGAGTTAAACGAGACTGTGACACCGCGCTCGGTCATGAGCGCTCCGTTCCAGGGAATCGCGTCTATGGCTTCCAGCTTGTAGCCCCACCAGTCTGAGAAAGTCGAGCCGCCCGCACCGTGCTTAGCGATCTCATCCGCGACTTTGTAGCCCTCTAAAACATGCTGGAATGTTGCGATCTTAAACCCAAACTCATCGGCGAGGCGGATGAGCATCAGAATCTCACTGGCGACATAGCTATGGCAGTGCACCAGGCGCTTGCCCTCTAAAATCTCCACCAGTGCATCGAGCTGAAGATCCCGGCGGGTGCCGTTCGGGTCGGCCTTGCGCTTGGCGGCATAGTCACGAGCTTCGGTGAATCTCGCACGGATCACGCGCTCCACCCCCATGCGGCTGATGGGGTAGCGCGGCGTGCCGTCACGGGGAGAGCCGCTGTTGGAGCGGGTAGGGTTCTCGCCCAGCGCGAATTTTATCCCCTGCGGTGCTCCCTCAATTAATAAGTCCTCGGCGGCGTCCACGCCCCAGCGCCACTTCACGACGGCGTTCTGCCCGCCAATCGCATTGGCCGAGCCGTGCAGAATATTGGCCGCCGTGGTTCCGCCCGCAAGCTGCCGGTAAATATTCACATCGTCGGGGTTGAGCACATCCGCGATCCGAACTTCGGCGGTGACAATATTACTGCCCTCGTTCACGCCCCCGGAAACCCCGGAGTGGGAGTGGCAGTCTATCATCCCTGGTGTGACGTGCTTGCCCTGTGCGTCTATCTCGACCGTGCCACCAGGAACTTTCAGGTCTTGGCCAATCGCGGTGATCTTGCCGCCCTGCACCAGGACATCGGTGTCTTTGAGAATCCCGGCGGCGGCACTGGTCCAGACGGTCGCGTTGCGTAGGACAAAACTCTTTGAGGCCAGCGCGGGCGGCAGCGGCGGAATCATCCCCTCGCCCACCTTGGAGACTGTATACGGCTTCTCTTCCGCCCCTCCTGTTCCTGGTGACGGCGGTGCAGGAGCGACAGCCTTACCTTCCAGGGATGCAATCGCTTGCTCCACCGAGACACCTGCGGGCAGAAAGGGCTTGGCGGACTCAGGGTCGGCTTTCAGGAACTGCAGCGCCATCTCGGGAGTCACGCCGGGCGGGAGGCTCTTGGCAATATCAACCGTGGGAGCGCTACTCGCCCGCCCAGCGGGGGTTGGGGAGGAAGTCAATACGACGGGCTTGCCCTCCACAAAAACACGTGTGATTTTAGCTTTCGGAGCAAAGAGTGAGTCGCCCTCAACCGCAATCACATTAGCGAGCTTGCCCTCCTCCAGTGTCCCGACTTGCTTCTCGATCCCGAGCAGCTTCGCGGGGGAGAGCGTCAGGGCTGTCAGTGCCTGCTCTTCCGTCAGCCCGGCGGCAATCAGCTTGCGAGTGTTCTTGAGTAAATCGGCGGGTGAATTTGTGGTCAGTGCAAACGGCACCCCAAGCTTTGCGAGCGCGGCCGCGGCTGTCGGGGCGAGCGCACGGGCACGCAGGCTCTGGAGTGTCTCCGTGGACGGCTCCCCAGGCGTGCTAGGCGGCGTGGCAGGCAGATCTGCCGACAGAAAAACACTGACTTTGGCATCCTTGAGCTTCTGCGCCACGGCGTAGGCTTCCGTGCCGCCCTCGATAATCGGAGTCAGACCGAACTCCTTGCAGAGCCGCAGTACCCGCTCAATCTCCCGCGCTCCATTGGCCTTCACGATCAGCGGAAGCTTCTTCTCAATAACCGGCTGAAGTGCGAGAAGAGCACGCGGTGGCGTTCCCTTTCCGCCTTTAAACTTGGCATCGTAGAGCGCCTGACGGGTCGCGGCGATCTGGCCCATCAGCGAGCCGGGGTACTCGCCAAAGCCACCACGATCAAACGAGAGGTGCATCCCGATAGTGGGTTTGAGAAGAAGCTCATTTACCGTTACGGACTCGCCCAGACTGATTGCCGCGCTAGTGCCCTGAAGAAGCCCCAGCGCAGGAGCCGTGAGCGCAACACCAAACCCGGCTTGCCTGTACGGTTTATTGGCCTCCGCGTCGGGCTTAAAGAGTAGCGCCGCCGTGTTCTCCGCCTGAATGGCAGCCACGGGGTAGCGATCTCCCCGCTCCGATTTCACGGCCTCCGTGGGCATCCCGAGGCGTGTGGAGGCGTTGATCAGCCCCGGATAGAGTGTCCACCCCTTGCCTGAGATCACTTTGGCGTCCCCGGGCACTTTGATTTTCTCGCCCACGGCCTCGATCACCCCATTGCGCAGCACCAGTGTCCCAGACGCGATCACTTTCCCCGGCGCGGTGACAATCTTCGCATCCGTAATGGCCCAGACATTCGGGGCGCCCGGATCGTTGCCCTGCGCGTTAGCAGCGGCAGCTAGGCTAAGACTCAGAAAAAGTGCAGCGGATTTTCGCATATCAAAATTTCCCCAATAAAAAAGGGCTGGCGGTATTTCCGCCAGCCCCGGCATTTCTGCTCGGTATTCTACCTGATTATTTAATCGGCCCGACAACAAACGCGCCAACATGACCGCCCTTAATGCCCGTACCAACAATGAAGCCCTTGTTGTTGATGCCACGCGCCTGCACCAGGGTCCAGCCCTCACGGTTCTCAATAACATCGTTGAGGTCAATGACTTTCCCGCCCGACCAGAGCGCCGCGTGCGCCTCGCCATTTGCAGCCTCGATCACACCGACCACCTGGTTATTGTTATTAATTCCCAGTGCGAGCCCTTGCTTGTCGCCCGGCACAGGAAGAAACCCGGTCTTGCCATCCATCCAGCCCACCGGCTTGACCGTGCGGTCTTCGGTGACGCCTGCCCCGACAAAGATATCTTTCTCATTGGCGGACATGGGAATCGCCATCTGAACCCCACTCGGCGACGGTAGCATCCCGATCTTACCGTTCTTAAATGCTGCTGGAACCGGCCCGTTCTTCCCAATCGTCAGCCCGACCAGTGTCCCACTCGCATTGCCAGCCTGTGGCACAAACTCACCAATGGACTTTCCGTCACCCGGCTTGCCCCAGAGCATCCCCGAGAAGCCATTATCAAGAGCATAGACACCACGAATAAGGCCGAAATTAACCTCCTCAAAAGAAGCCGAGCCTTGGGCTCTAAACGTCGCCTTCTCGATGGAAAAGTACCCACTCCTCTGATTATCAAAAGCGACACCGGCGGCGACGCTATTGCCACTGATCGTGGTGGCCATCGTGTCGCGCTTGCCGCTGGTGAGGACGCCGGGTTTGTTGCCTGTCCAGACCGTGCCACGAACAATGTCCTCGGTGCCGACGATGCCGACGGCCTCGCCTTTGGCGTTGATCCCGGCGGCGGCGCTAAACGGTGCGCCTTTGGGAAGCGGCAGAAGACTGCCCTTGCCACCACGGACAATAAACGCCCGCACTTCGTCGTCGCCA
>NZ_JAYUPA010000167.1:0-2173 GCF_043760365.1 Armatimonas sp. | reverse complement strand
GAGAGCGTCCGTCTGTTTGTGGACCGTGCTCAGGCTGCCAAGCCGGACTTTCGGATCACGAACAGTAACGCCCCGGCGCTTGCGGAGCTGTGCGACCGTCTTGAGGGAATCCCACTCGCCATCGAGCTTGCTGCGGCGCGTGCGCTGGTTCTGTCTCCATCCCAGATGCTCTCTCAGCTGGGGAACCGTTTCGAGTTTCTGGTGAGCCGCAAGCGTGGCCTTGCGGAGCGCCAGCGGACGCTCCGTGCTGCGATTGACTGGAGCTATCGGTTGTTGACTCCCGACGTTCAGCGATTCTTCAGCCAGCTTTGCGTGTTTCGTGGCGGTTGGTCTCTGGAAGCGGCGGAGTCAGTCTGCGACGAACCTCTGGCGCTGGACATGCTTGCTCAGCTTCGTGAGTGCTCGCTGATCACGACGGTTGAGAGCGGTGAGGGTGGTATCCGTTTCCGTATGCTGGAGACGCTGCGTGAGTACGCCCAGAGCCAACTGTCGCCCGAGGAGATGTCAAGCGTGCGTGAGAGGCATGCCCAGTTTCTTATTTCGTTGGCGGAAGAAGCAGAGCCAAACCTGCGTGGGGTAGATCAATCACTATGGCTAGACCGCCTTGAGATCGAGCAGGATAACGTTCGAGAGGCTTTGCGCTGGTCATCTGGAGAAGGAGGAAATAAGGAAACGGGCTTCAGGCTAGCCGCCGGATTTTCTCTGATGTGGGTGATACGTGGCTATTTAAGGGAAGGTCGAAACTTGTTTACGATCCTGCTGGCTGAGCCGATTGAAGACTTAGATAAAAAAATGAGGGCACTGGCTCTCTACGGCTCCGGTGAGTTGGCTTGGCACGAAGGGAATCACAAACTTGCTTTTGCCCATTTGGAGGAAAGCTTGGCCATTTCGAGGGAACTTGGAGATTTACTTGCTGTGGCAAAAACACTGGTGCGACTTTCCTGTGTCGCTTTTGACGATGGTGACATGCACACGGGCGAGGCATTTGACCAAGATGCATTAGCAATCTATCAAAATCTCGGCAACCGATACGGAATTGCTATTTGTCAGTGGCGTCTAAGCCGTTTCCTCTCTGAACGGGGTGACCATCAAGCCAAGATGGAATTAATAATGGATTGCCTTTCGGTATTTCGGGAATTTGGAGATCAAAGAAGCATTGCGTTGATACTAATTAACCTTGGCAATGATGCCCTGAACCAGCAAGACTTCAGTAGCGCACGTGAGTATTTAGAGGAGAGTCTGAAGACGTTTCAGAAAATCGGCGATAGGAGAGGCACCGCCTCAGCACTCATCAGCTTGGCAACCATGGCCCAAGGGCAGGGGGACACGACGGCCGCCCGCGAACACTGCCGGCAAAGCCTTGCAATTTTTCGAAAGCTAGGTAATCCCGCGAACACCACAATAACAATTGCGCGCCTTTCCGCGATCGTTGCGGATCTTGGTGAGAAGATTAGAGCAGCACGGCTATGGGGTGCAGTCGAACAGCTTGATGAACAGGCAGGCTATAAACTTCTAGGTTCTGCGATACGAGAATACCACAAACAGCAGGCAGCCCAAACACGCGAAGTCCTTGCAGATAATAAAACCTTTGACCGTGCGTGGCAGGAAGGCCGCGCGATGACTATGGAGCAGGCTGTCGCCTACGCGCTGGAGGAGAGTGGCGAGTAGGTCGCGTTTTCCAGCAACGCGGTCGCTCAAAAAGGAGACGTGACTCAGTAAGCTGGCGCTGGCTTACTCAAAGCAAGCCAGCGCCAGTTTACCGGTGTCACCTCTAGTGACCGCTATTGCCAGCGGTTATCCACGTGGGGCCAAGGCCGTTCCAAGGCAACGGGAAGATTAGACCAGCAACGTAGCCACCCGTGGCGTCGTTGCTTCTGCCACCGCTCACAGAGGAGTAGTGTCCACTAGCGATGTTCATGCCGCCCCCGCTCACAGAGGAATACTCCCCGCTTGCGGTGTTTCGATGCCCTCCGCTCACCGAGCTGAGGTTTCCTGTGGTCGTGTTTAGATACCCCCCACTCACGGAGGAAATAGGGCCATTGGCAAAGTTCCGAAACCCTCCACTCACCGAAGAGAAGTCTGATCGGGCGGTATTGTTACTTCCTCCACTCACCGAGGAACCGATTACACTGGCGGTGTTTTGATGCCCTCCACTCACCGAGCTGAAGTATCC
>NZ_JAYUPA010000166.1:0-6068 GCF_043760365.1 Armatimonas sp. | reverse complement strand
AGCCAAAGCCCGTGAAACCCGCGAAAACGCCGCTGGCACGCCTCAATGCGGGCCTGGGTAAGCAGATCCTGCGCCGGATGACTAAGGCGGAGCTGACGGTCTCTTTTTTGGGGCGTGAGGTTACTGTCGGGCAGGATGGCCGCAACACCGAGCAGTGGGTGAAGCGCGATCCCAAGCGAGGAATTCGCCGTGAGTCCATCAAGCCTGAGGGGATATTGCTGGTAGACAACCAGAAGAGACAGTTCCTCGTGAATCAGAAAGAGAAGCTCTACCGGGAGGGGAAATCCCAGCTCGCCGAGTTTCAGAAACGTTACCTGGAAGCACTACGGGCAGGCGAGGGAGCACTGATTATCGAGTTTCAGGGCCAGGATAGTATCGCGGGGCGTATGGCAGAGGTGGTTCTAGTGCATCCTGCGCCAGGGCGCGCGGGGCCGTCGCGGCGTTTCTGGGTGGATCGCGAGACGGGGCTGCGGCTCCGTACCGAAGAGCGGGCACAAGAGGGGCGGATTCTCTCCAATACCTACTATCTTTCTCTGGAGCTAAACCCCGTTCTGCGCGACGAAGACTTTGCGCCTCCTCCGATTCCCACAGGGTTTCCCCGCACGGTTGACACACAGAAGCGCTACGCGACCCTTGAGGAAGCGGCAAAAGACGGGGTGATTGTCAAGCCACCCGGCTGGCTCCCGGCGGGTTTCCGCTTACGGCGCATTACCGCGAACCAGGGGCCTCACTCCCCGATCCATGTTCAGTGGGGCAACGACCTCACGGCGATCTCGCTCGCGCTGGTACACGGAGCGATGCCCCCGATGATCCTCCGGATGCTTGCCGGAAACGAGGCAGGCTTTGTGCAGCTTAACAATGGCGAGCGTGCCTACGCCTGGAAGTCTTCTGAGGGCTACTACATGCTCCTAGGGAACCTGCCCGACGACCAGCTCAAGCGTATCGCGGATTCCGTGAAGTAGCCTAAACGGCAGGCACGGGGATCTGGGTGAGGATATTCTGGATCACCGTGGTGTCCTCTACGCCACGCGCTCGGGCCTCAGCGGAGAGAATCAGGCGGTGGGCCAGAACAAACGGAGCGAGCCGCTTCACATCATCGGGTGTGGCGAAGGCGCGGCCTGCGGTGGCGGCGTGGGCCTGTGCGGCGTGCATCAAGGCAAGAGAGCCGCGTGGGCTGGCACCGATCTCCACCTGGTCGCTCTGGCGTGTGGCTGCGACAATCTCTACAATATAGCGCTGAAGGGCGGGGGCGATCACCACGGCGCGTGCCTTTTCCTGGAGCTGAACGAGAGCATCCGCATCGAGCACCGGTGTCACATTGACCAGCGGGTGGCTCTGCACCTGCGAGTTGAGGATCCCGATCTCCTGATCCGTATTGGGGTAGCCCAGCCGCACCCGCATCAGAAAACGATCCATCTGCGCCTCAGGAAGCTGGTAGGTTCCGGCGTGCTCGATATTGTTCTGGGTGGCGATCACAAAGAAGGGGCGGGGAAGCTTATGGGTAACACCGCCCTCAGAGACCTGTAGCTCCTCCATACACTCCAGCAGCGCCGCCTGTGTCTTGGGAGTGGCTCGGTTGATCTCATCCGCTAGGACAATCTGGGCGAAGACGGGGCCCGGCATGAAGCTGAACTCCTGGGTCTTCTGGTTGTAGATAGACGTGCCGGTGATGTCGGCGGGGAGCAGATCGGGGGTGAACTGGATGCGCTTAAACACGCAGCCCAACGACTGAGCAAGGGTCTTGGCCAGAGTGGTCTTGCCGACACCGGGAATGTCCTCGATGAGAAGATGCCCCCCCACCAGAAGTGTCACCAGAGCCATCTCCACCGTCTCCCGCTTACCAATGATGACGGTTTCCACCTGCTCTTTAACGCGTTGCATGGCCGCCGCGACATCCGATTGTAGATCACTCACGGCGGCAGTGTAGCACGGTACGCTCTTTTCTGTCAATTGTACGACTACTCATCCAGGGCTTCCAGCGAGCGGCCCTTGGTCTCGACAATAAACGGGAGAAAGAATAAACCGATGATGGGGACGCAACCGACGATCACCAGGGCTTTGAAGGCGGCTTCCAGACCCTGCTGTGCGATCAGCCCCACCATAAACGGCCCGGCGGCGGCGATAATGCGCCCGATATTGTAGGTGAAGCCTGCTCCCGTGCCGCGCAGACGGGTCGGGAAGAGCTCGGGCAGGTAGTAGGTGAAGCTGCCAAAGACCCCGAAGATGGTCAGGCCAATCGGGAAGTAGCCGTAGAGGCGGGTCGCACCCGTCCAGGGGAAGGCGAAGGTGCCGATAATGCTAGCGGCTCCTAGAACGAAGTAGGTTGCGAACATTGCCCTGCGACCTAAAAGCTTGGCGATGGGCACCGTCAGAAGTGTCCCGATCAGTCCTCCTAAACAGAAGCTCGTGAGCGCGATAGACTTCCAGCTCTCGACCAGAGCCTGCGTCGCGGGCTTGTCTAGCTTCTGTGCCTGAGCGGCGGCGTTGGCCATCTGCGAGGCGATCACCGACGCAAACGTATTGCAGCTCCACCAGGTAATCAGCGCCACGATTGCCATTGCCATTCCGCCCAGCGTGGCGCGGCGCAATTGCGGCGTGAAGAGCTCGGAAATCTTAGGGCTGGCCTTGCCGCCCTCGGTCGCCTCGTGCCACTTCTCCGGCTCCTTAATGAACATACGTATCAGAAATGCCACGAGCGCGGGTAGCAGGCCACAGGCAAAGACCCAGCGCCAGGAGGTCTCGGGGCTATCTTTGAGCAGGCCACCGACAATATAGTAGCGCATCATGTCCGCCGCCAGCAGCCCGATCGGAGCGGACGTATAGAGCAGTGCTCCGGCCTCCACCCGGCGCTTTTCAGGAACCACTTCAGCCACCATCGCCGCGCCCGCCGCCCACTCGCCGCCGATGCCAAACGCCACAAAGACGCGGCAGAGCAGTAGCACCCAGATATTGGGAGCCAGCGCACAGAGCGCCGTGCCAACGGAGTAGATCAGCATCGTCAGTAAGAGTGTCTTGGTGCGCCCAAGCTTGTCCGTGATACGGCCAAAAAGAACTCCCCCAATGGCCCAGAAGATCAGCAGCACCGAGCCCATGATCCCATTCCAGAACGGCACCGATGCCTTGGCCTCCGGGCTCCCAATGGCCTGGCCAAGAAGTACCGGAATCGCCTTATCCGCCACCAAGGCATAGAGAAGCCCATCGAAAACATCAAAGCCCCACCCGAGCCATGCTGCAAAGAGCACGGTCCACTGGTAGCCGTTCATATCCAGAAAACGACGCTGTCCACTCATGCCCGGTATTATAGCGGAAAGTCACGCCAGTGATATAATTTTAGGCATGACCACTGCCTACCGCGAAGAGACGACGGTTGCCAAAGAAGGTACCTTACTACTAAAAAACCTGCCCTTTGTCGAAGGAGATACCGTAGAGGTCATCGTACTCTCTCGCACTACCTCCAAGGCAAATTTCGCAACAGCCCCCAATCCGAATCCCTTTCCACTACGTGGTACGGTTCTGCGTTACGATCGGCCTCTTGCACCTGCGGTTGAGGTAAGTGAGTGGGAAGCTGAACTGTGATTATTCTTGATACCCACATTTGGATTTGGTGGGTAAATGGGAGTCCTGAGCTTACTCCCGAGTTGGAAGTATTACTTCAAACCTATCAGGCAAGCGGTTTGGGAGTTTGTGCAATTTCTGTATGGGAAGTCGCAAAGCTAGTGGAGCGTGGGCGGCTGACTCTGTCAGTCTCCATCAATGATTGGATCGCTGATGCCCTGAGTTATCCTGGTGTGCAGCTTATTCCCTTGACACCCGAGATTGCTATTGAGTCAACACTTCTCCCCCAACCGTTTCATCGTGATCCCGCAGATCAACTTATTGTTGCGACTTCCCGAGTTCTTGAGGCTCCGCTTCTGACAATGGATCTCGCAATTCGGTCTTATCCCAATGTTGCTCAGGTTACTCACCAATAACGCTGGAGCGGAAAATCACGAACCGTTTGGTCGGGGAGGGCTTGCCAGATATGGCGCTCGGGCATTTGTAGGGCGGTGAGGGGGCCGCTGCGGCAAGCTCCCGTGTCTATTCCGATGCGCCAGGGGTCGGCTTCAGGCTCAGCGGTCGGGGTGTGGCCGTGGATGGTAAGCCGACCTGAGCGATCTGCGTAGCCGATAAACTCCCAACGTATCCAGAGTAGCGTGTCCGGGTGAGTCTCCTCAACGGGCTTGCCGCGCTCCGTCCCTGCGTGCACCCAGACGCAGTGTGCTAGCTCGGGGAAGCGCTCGGTGGGGGCTTTCCAGTAGGTTTTGAGCAGCGAGAAGTAGCGGGCAAGATCGTCGGGGCACTCGCGCTTGAAGCACGCGGGTGGGTCGCGCTCCCAGCTTCGCATGGTCTCGATTCCGCCGTTGCGAAACCAGTCGAAGTCGTCGTAGGCGATCTGGCACGGGTGCGTGCCCGTGAGATAGGCCGCCGCCATGTCCTCGTGGTTGCCCCAGAGCAGCACGGTTCTGTCGGGAGCTGCCTCGTGCTCCGCAAGAAGCCGATTCACCACGCCGCGCGAGTCCGGGCCACGGTCAATCGCGTCGCCCAAGAAGACCGTGATATCCTCGGGGCCGCGTGGGAGCGCCGCCAGTAGCGTGGTAAGCCGTGCACCCATCCCGTGAATATCGCCAATCGCCCACACCGACGCCATGGCTAAAGCTCCTGTAGGACGGGCAGGGCAAGCTCCCACTGCTCCCGAAACGCGAGATAGGCGGTGGTGCGCTCGCCTTGAAGGCGGCGGCGCACGATGGCGAGGCTCTCCCGCTCGCGGCGGGTGGGGCGCAGGCGACGCTTTTTCTCAGACTCCAGCCCACGCAGCCAGACACGCAAGATGTCCAGATCGTGAATCGTCCCCAGCACAGTTTGAAGCGCTGCGATGCGCTTCTTGAGCGGCTTGGTTGTTTCCGGAACACGGCTCAACGTGAAGCGCAGGCGCTTGACGGCAATCCGTAGATCGTGGAGCTCGGTGACATTCTTGGGATTGCGGATAAGCACATCAAAGTTGAGAGCTTTTTGGGCGGCGGCATGTACTTCCTCGGCTGTCGCAGACAGCTCCTCACCGACCATCGTCACCAGGGTGCCCTGTGCCTGGCTTGCCTGTTTGAGCCAGTCTCCGGCAGCATCCAGGCGGCAAACACGCTTCAGTGCCCGCTTGCGCCGCTTTTGCAGGGTGCGCTGTGCAAAGGCAAAGCCGCGCCGCTCTTCCTCTGTAGCAGACACCTCCGCCGTGGTGAGAAGCTCTTGCTGGGCATCCAGATCACGCACGGAGCCCAGCGCACGGGTCAGTGTCCGGGTACCGTCGAGCAAGCGCTGGCGGAGTTTTTGGGGGAGCGCGGTGGTGGACAGCGGCAAAATAACGCGTAAGCGCCGTCCCGTTGTCCGTGCTGTCTTCACTGAGATCGGGTCGCCCTGGAGTGCAAGGGGTAGCGCTGCGGTGAGCCGCTCCAGAAGCGTCGTGATGGGTTCCATAGGGCAGTGTATCGGAAATTGCCCCAAAGCCGTAACCAGTTGCACACGCGCTGCGTTATTTCCAACATGAGTACTGACAAACGTTTTTCTCGCTCCGAGCGTGCCCTGGTTGCAGTGGGGATTCTGGTTCCCTCGCTGGTTCTGGCGGGTGTGGCGATCAATGCCCGCCTCAATGATGTCCCGCCGCTGGTCTTGCCTCAGCATACCCTGCCCGTGCCCAACGCTCACGACACGCTCCGGGTTGCAAAAGTTCTGGCGGTGCCCCTCAAAGATGGGATCGAGCTTTCGCCGAAAGACACCAAGAAAGTGCAGCCGCTGGCGGGGCGCAAAGCGTTGCTCGCAGCCAATACCGAGGCCATTGCCAAGATCCGGCAGGCTCTGAGCCAGGAGTACCGTCAGCCGATTACCTACGAAACGAGCCAGCTCTTTCCCGAGTACGCGGAGCACCGTGAGCTGGCTCGCCTGCTCGCCTTCGCCTCCAAGACCCACGCGGACTCTGGCAATTACTCAGAAGCCGCTCGCTGCGCCACGGATGCGGTGGCGCTGGGGATGAAAATCCCACG